>JAEWYV010000167.1 GCA_023458615.1 Bacillota bacterium | reverse complement strand
CAAAAAAAGGACGGCCGAAGCCGCCCTTACCCGCGAAAACCATGTCGCTGGATTTTTTGATAATTAGAGATTCAGATTCTTCTTCAGGATCGATTTGGAGATCAGGAAGAAGAGAACGCTCAGACCCGCAAAGAGCACGCCATACCAGCCGAAGATGGTGGTCATGAATGTGCCAACCTCCTGTGCGCTGTTGAGCGCCAGGCTCATTGCGCCTTCGCCAAACGTCACGAGGGACATGAACACGGAGCTGATGATGCCTACGCCCATGTTGATGAGCAGATACATGCCGATGGCCGCGAGAATGCGGTGCTTCTTGGCAACCTGTCCGCCAACGATGATGGCAAAGTAGACCTGCAGGAGCTGCGCCGCGAGCGCGAGAATGCTGATGACAACAGTCTCAACGATCATCAGAGGCAGGCTGACATATTGCGCTGCCTGCGGGAGCAATTCCGTAAAGAACGTACGGAAGGCATTGAGCACCTCCATATTGATTAAGGTATTGGTCGTGGTGCCAAATACCGCAAAGATCATGAGAGCCACCATGACCACCACGCCGTTGATCAGCACCCAGAGCATACCGGCAAACAGTTTGCTCCAGAGCAAATCGCTCGTCTTTACCGGCAGCGTGAAGGTAAGATATCCTTCATCCGAAAGGAAACTGCGGTAAAAGTGATAGCAGATGAAGATCAGCGTGACAATCAACGAAGCCATGATAGCGACGCCGATAAGTACCGCGCTGGTTACGGTAACCGCCATGAGGAGCCCTTTGAGCAGATTACTACCATGAGCGCCTGCCCAGGAGGATTCACTGAGCCGAATGCTCAGCGCGGAGAGCAATGTTGCAACCAATCCACCGCCGAGAATGCCGATTTGCAGCGGAAAGAGCGTGCGCGAGAGCGCGCGAAAGTCGTGCTTAAACAGTTTCTTTAGCATCTGAATACCTCCCTGAACAACTCGTCGAGCGATTTCCCCTGCGCTTCGCGAACATTGTCCGTCGTGTCGTGCATCGTGATGACACCTTCCTTGAGGAAGAGGAACTCGTCGAGTACCTTTTCCACATCTGCAATCAGATGCGTGGAGATGAGGATGGTTGCCTCATTGTCATAGTTACCGATGATGGTGTCGAGGATGTAATCCCGCGTTGCCGGGTCTACGCCACCGATGGGCTCATCCAGCAGATAGAGCTTTGCCCGGCGGGACATGACGAGCACGAGCTGCATTTTTTCCCGTGTGCCTTTGCTCAGCTGCTTCATGCGCTTATTGGCCGGAACGTTGAGCCGGGAGAGCATCTCCCGCGCACGTTGCAGGTCAAAGGCCGCATAGAAGTCCACAAAGTAGTCGAGGCAATCCTCAACCGTCATCCAGTCCGGCAGATAGGTTCTCTCTGGTAAATAGGAAATCAGCGACTTGGTCCCCTCACCAACCGGCTGATTGTCCACCCGCACGACACCCTCGGTGGGCGTCAAGAGACCCGCTACGATCTTGAGCAGCGTGGTTTTGCCGCTACCGTTCGGCCCCAAAAGGCCGATGATTTTTCCCTTTGGCAGGGAAAGGTCCACGTTGTTGAGCGCAAGCGTTGAACCGTAACGCTTGGTAAGCGCTCTTGCTTCAAGAATTGATTGCATGTTCCCCCTCCTTATTTTCCCCCTTGGCGAGTCGCTCAAGTACCTCTTTGCGGCTCAAGCCAAGCGCCTTCATCTGCATCAGAAACGTCTCCGCGATCAGGTCCGCTTTGATATCCCTCGCGCGGGAGACGGCAGATTCATCCGTCGTCACCGTTCGTCCGGTGTTTCGCTGTGTGGTAACCAATCCCATTTCCTCCAGTTCTGCGAGTGCCCGCTGCATCGTATTCGGGTTAACTGCCGCCAGCACCGCAAGATCGCGTACGCTGGGCAGCCGCATTCCCATCTCATAGGTTCCGTTGAGAATGCGCAGTTCTATCTCGTCCACTATCTGTTGATAGATGGGACGGTTTGAATTGAATTGCCAAGCCAATGCGTGTTCCTCCTTTCGTGTGTCGCTGTATTATTATCTTAATACAGTTATACACTCGGCCCGTGACTTTGTCAATAGGATTTTTTAAAATTCTTTTTATGTGGTGTTATTGTCTCTATTTTTGCAGAAAATAGCTTGATTTTTGCAAACTCTGCGTAAAAAAGCGCAGACTTGGCGCAAAACTTCTTGTCCTGCCCCCATAAGAGGTTGTATAATAACTTGTTTTCGTATAAGAAAGAAGGTACTCAAATGGACATTCGAAATGTCGCCATCATTGCGCACGTTGACCACGGCAAGACGACCTTGGTCGATCAGATGCTGCGCGATGCAGGCGTATTGCGCAGAAGCGAACAAGACGTAGAGCGCATTATGGACTCCAACGATCTCGAACGTGAGAGGGGAATCACCATTCTCTCCAAGAACACGGCGGTCATTTACGGCGGTACGCGGATCAATATCGTGGATACGCCGGGCCACGCGGACTTCGGCGGCGAGGTAGAGCGCATCCTCCAGATGGTGGACGGCGTTTTGCTGCTCGTAGACGCGTTTGAAGGCTGCATGCCGCAGACGCGCTTTGTGCTGCGCAAGGCGCTGGAGCTGAGCAAGATTCCGATCGTCGTGGTCAACAAGGTAGATCGCCCCGACGCACGGCCCATGGAAGTTGTGGACGAGGCGCTGGAGCTCTTTATAGAGCTTGGTGCAACGGCGGATCAGCTAGACTTCCCCGTGGTGTATGCCTCCGCGCGGGACGGGCAGAGCGGCATGACGCCGGACGACATGAAGGACGATATGCGCGCGCTGTTTGACACAATCCTGAGCGCGATTCCCGCGCCGGCGGATTTGGGCGATGAGCCGCTGCAGATTCTGTTCTCCTCTATTGATTATGATGATTACGTCGGGCGCATCGGCGTTGGCCGCGTCGAGCGCGGAACCGCGAAGCGCGGCATGCCCGTCGTCATCTGCGGTGGTGAGGATAATGCGCGCATCGACACGAAGATCACGCGCCTCTATCGTTATGAGGGCTTGAAGCGCGTTGAGGTAGAAGAAGCGCCCTGCGGAGATATCGTCTGCGTTGCGGGCGTGGAAGGACTCAACGTTGGTCAGACGCTCTGTGATCCCGCGTGCGTTGAACCGCTGCCGTTTGTGCACATTGACGAGCCGACCGTGAGCATGATGTTCATGCTCAACGACAGCCCCTTTGCCGGACGCGAGGGAAAATACGTCACGGGGCGTAACCTGCGCGACCGTCTCTTTAATGAAGTGAAGACCAATATCGCCATGCGCGTGGAGGAGACGGGTTCTACCGATACCTTCCGCGTCAGCGGCAGAGGCGAGTTACACCTTTCGATTCTGATCGAGACCATGCGCCGCCAGGGGTATGAGTTCGCCGTTTCACGTCCGAAGGTTATCATGCGCAAGGACGAGCAGGGCAACACCACCGAGCCGATTGAGGAACTGACCATCGACGTGCCGACCGAATATGTCGGCGCCGTCATGGAAAAACTCGGCCAGCGCAAAGCCGAGCTGACCGACATGACCAACCTTGGCGACAGCAGCGTTCGCCTCCAGTTCCTGGTTCCGGCGCGCGGGTTGATGGGCTACCGCTCGGAACTTTTGACCGATACACGCGGCAACGGCGTAATGAGCCATGTGTTCCACGATTATGAGCCATACAAAGGGCCGATTGAGGAGCGCAAGACGGGTTCACTCGTCGCCCACGAGACCGGTGACACCTCCAGCTATGGCCTGTTTAACACGCAGGATCGCGGCAGGCTCTTCTTCGGCTCCGGAATACCGGTTTACGAGGGACAGATCGTCGGCGAAAACGCGCGCGCGGGGGATATCGTCGTCAACGTTTGTAAAAAGAAACATGTCACCAACATGCGTGCCTCCGGTTCGGACGAGGCGCTGCGCCTCACCCCGGCGGTTGTTCTCTCGTTGGAACAGTGTCTGGAGTTTATTGCAGAGGACGAGCTGGTTGAGGTGACGCCAAAGAGCATCCGCATGCGCAAGCGCATCCTGAATAAGGATCTGCGCATGAAGAACGCCAAGACGCAGGAGTCCTAACGCCTGATTCCTTCCGGTTCGGGCGCGAAAGGAGCGGACGAGTTCCATGCTTCGCCTTGTCGAAATCGATCGGTATAACTACTTGCCCGTGCTGGATCTGTGTGTTTCGGCAGAGCAGAAGGCGTTTGTCGCGACGAATCAATATTCGCTCGCGCAGGCCTATGCCCAGCCGGAGTGCGTTCCGCTCGCGCT
>JAEWYV010000166.1 GCA_023458615.1 Bacillota bacterium | reverse complement strand
CCGCCGCCGAAGCGCCTACCCGCGCCTGCCGCGAGCAGCACGCAGCCGATCTTCACGCACGATACCTTGCAGAGGCCTTACGGAAGACGAATCTTCCCTTGCCCTCTTCCACAAGCTTTCCGCCCTTGACCACATGTCTGCCTCCGAGAAGTACATCCGAGACAGAACCTAACACCTTCATGCCTTCATAGGGCGAGTTGTCGCAGTGATGCGCATTGGTGCGGAAGGAAATCGTGCTTTCACCCGTCGGATCGTAGATGGTAATATCCGCCTCCGCTCCCTCGCGCAGGACACCGCGATGCGGATACATGCCAAATAGTTTTGCCGCGTTCTCGCTCATCTGGGCTGCCATCTGCTGGAGCGTGATGCGACCCGTGCGCACGGCGTAGGTGTAGATGAGCTGCGCGCGGTTCTGCACGCCAGCGCAGCCATTGGGCGTCTTGCTGAACTCGCCGCCGCCGAGCGCCTTCTGGCTCATCATAAACGAGCAATGGTCAGTGCCGATAATATCGATCTCGCCGGAGCCCATAGCGGAGAGCAACGCGTCCTGATCCTCCGTCTTTCTCAGCGGTGGAGACATGATGAATTTCTCTGCGTCCGCATCGGCATATCTGGAATCATCCAGAACCAGATACTGCGGACAGGTCTCAAGATAGACCTCCTGCCCTCTTGCCCGTGCGCGGCGCGCCTCCTCCAATCCTTCATGTGTGGAGAGGTGCACGACCCAAACGGGCGCTTTTGCCAGTTGGCCGATGCGCATGAGCCGCGCGACCGCCTCCGCCTCCACTGCGTTTGGACGCGAAAGCGGATGCCCCAACGGTGAGCGCATTCCGATGCTGTTGAGTTCATGGATGCGCTCGTTGAGCACATCGTAGTTTTCGCAGTGCACGCCGCTGATGCAATTTAGCGCCGCCATATGTTTTAGCGCGGCGTAGATCTCGCCATCGTTGAGCTTCAGCGCGTCGTAGACCATATACATCTTGAAGGAAGTGACACCCTGCGCCACCATATTTTCTACTTCGGCGGCACGCTCACCATCCCATTCCGAGATGGCTAGGTGGAAACCATAGTTGCAGCTGGAGCCCGCCGCTTTTTTATGCCAGAGGTCGAGTGCATCCTGCATGGTCATGCCGCGATCCTGCGTCGCAAAGTCGAGCACGGTGGTCGTTCCGCCCAGTACCGCCGCGCGCGTACCGGTAATGAAGTTGTCCGCCGTAATCGTTACGCCCAAATCGAGGTCAAAATGCGTGTGGGTATCGATAAATCCGGCAAAAACAAGCCTTCCTCCGGCGTCGATCACCTCGTCCGCGGGTTCGGCAATCCCAGGCGCAACGCGTTTGATAAAGCCGTTCTCAATAAGGATGTCCGCCTGTTCAATGCCCTGACTGCGCACAAGCGTTCCGTTCTGAATCAGAGTTCGCATGGGAAATCGCCTCCTGACGTTTTTATAAATGAAGTTCATACATCTCAATCTGAAAAAATAGGCTCAGCCGATTGGAAAAAGGGTTCGGCAACCAGCCGGAAAACGCAGGAAATTCGCTTGAAATCCTGCAAAAATATACACCTGATACTATTCTAGCACAGGAAAAACTTCTTGCAAAGTATTTGCATCTAACAATCTTTGTGCTATACTAACAAAAAGGTGGGTGAGCATTATGCAAAAGTCACGTCTACGCGCTGCCATCCTGAACGCAGCCAATCGAAACGCTGCTCTTGTCATCAAAAACGCAAAAATCGTAAACGTATTTACCGAGGAAATCATCGAAGGCGACGTTGCCATGCGCGACGGCATCATCATTGGCGTTGGTTCCTATTCCGGACGAGTGGAGATTGACGCAAAGGGTGGATATCTCTGTCCGGGTCTCATCGACGGACATGTCCACATCGAATCCTCGATGGCACACCCCTCCCGCTTTGCCAATGTTATATTGGAAAAAGGTACCACCTCTATCATCGCTGACCCACATGAGATCGCAAATGTCTGCGGTTCCGACGGAATTCAATATATGCTTGACCAAACGGAATGGCTTCCCCTTTCCGTTTTTGTTATGGTTCCATCCTGCGTGCCCTGCACCGCCTTTGAAACCAGCGGCGCGAAGCTCACCGCAAGGGATCTGGAACCCTTTATGACACATCCGCGCGTGCTTGGCCTCGGCGAGGTAATGGACTATGTCGCAACCGTCGAGGGCGACGGCGAGATGCTTGACAAACTGCATCTCTTCCGCCATCATCCCATCGATGGGCATGCACCGACACTCTCCGGTGACGCACTCAACGCCTATTGCGTCGCAGGTCCCTACACCGATCATGAATGCACGACCTATGAAGAGGTGCTCGAAAAGCTCCGGAGCGGCCTGCATATTCATCTTCGCCTCGGCTCCGCGAGCCGTGGGATAGAGGACATTATGCGGCAGATTGCCGAAAACAAACTGCCCACGCGCAGAATGTCCTTCTGTACGGATGACAAACATCTGGCCGACATCCGTGAAGAGGGACACATCAACTATATTGTCCGCCGTGCGGTCGCAAACGGCATTCCCCCCATCAAAGCCATTCAGATGGCAACCATCAACACAGCAAACGTCTATGGCATTCGCCATTACGGCGCAGTTGCGCCGGGATATCGCGCAGATCTTGTATTGTTTGATAATCTCACGGACTTTAACCCGCAATTTGTCATCACCGACGGCAAGGTGTTTGAACCGAGCGTGGATACACATATCAAACCCGACCCGAAGATTTATAACAGTGTGCATCTTGCCCCGCGCAAGCCGGATGTATTCAAAATGCCGATCAACGGCAAGGCGAATATTCTCCGCCTGATTCCCAAGGAGCTCATCACCGCGCTGGACGTGGAGGATGTCTACACCGAAAACGGCCTGTTCGTTCCGAAAAACGGCCTGCTCAAGCTCGCAGTGCTGGAGCGGCACCACGCCTCCGGCAGGGTCGGCCTCGGCATCCTGCGTGGCTTTGACATCAAAAACGGCGCAATCGGCACCACGGTTGGTCACGACTCGCACAACCTCGTGGTTGTTGGCGATAACGACGCGGATATGCTGCTGGCGGTGGATACGCTGGAGGAATGCGGCGGCGGATATGTCGTCGTGAGCAACGGCGAAGTGCTTGCCAAGCTTGTTCTCTCCGTTGCGGGTCTCATGAGTGATGCGCCGCTGGAGAATATCCTCAAACATCAGCGGGAGTTGCTCGCCGCGGCGGCACAACTCGGCATTCATACCGACAGCGATCCCTTCATCACTCTTTCCTTCATCGCGCTGCCGGTGATTCCGGATGTCCGGCTCACGGATATGGGGCTCTTTGATGTTCGCCGTATGGAGTTTTTCAACAAGGTGAATCCATAACCCGCGTGAGCGCTTCGTTTACGGTTTGTTCGAAAAACAACAGCATGCAAAATAGACGAAGTATATCCTATATGTTGATGAATCTGTGATATTCCCGTAGCGTTTTTATGAATCACTTTTAACTAGTAATCGTTCGTAGTATGATTTAGTTGAACCCATATGATCACGGTCAATATGGATTCTACTAATTGCATAAAATGTTTCAGGAAGCCAACCAAGCGTCAATCAACGACGGTGTGGAGCGACACCGCCGGTTTGTTCACAAATCACAGGAGGGTACTATGGTAGTTGGAAAAAGCGTCAAGCGCGTAGACGCAATCGACAAGGTTACAGGCCGTGCCAAATATACGGACGATCTTGTAGACAAGAGCGCATTGATTGTAAAAATCTATCACTCGACCATCGCACACGGCATGGTAAAATCCATTGACACCAGCGAAGCTGCCAAGATTCCCGGTGTTGTGAAGATTTTAACGTGCTTTGATGTGCCGGATCGCCCCTTCCCCACGGCAGGGCATCCCTGGTCTACCGATCCGCATCATCAGGATGTTGCGGATCGACTCTTGCTCAACCGGCATGTTCGCTATTATGGCGATGATGTCGCGGTTGTTATTGCGGAGGACGAAGTTGCCGCGGATCAGGGGTTGCGCGCGCTCAAGGTGGAGTATGAAGAATACCCCTTTGTGCTGGATGTGCAGGAAGCCATGAAGGACGGCGCGCCGCAGCTGCATGAAAAATATCCGAACAACATCCTTGGGCGCACCAACTATGAGATCGGCAACTTTGAAGAAGCGATTCAGGAGCCGGGTCTTATCAAGATTGAAGGCTGGTATGATACGCCTATCGTACAGCACTGCCATATTGAAAATCACATCTGCTATGCCGAGGAGCAATTTGGCAAAATCGTCATCGTCTCCAGCACGCAGATTCCGCATATCGTACGCCGCATCTGCGGTCAGGCACTGGGTCTGCCCTGGGGTAGCGTTCGCCTGATCAAGCCGTATATTGGCGGCGGATTTGGTAACAAGCAGGATGCGCTCTATGAGCCGCTCTGCGGCTATTGCAGCCAGCAGGTTGGTGGCAGACTGGTCAAACTCGACGTG
>JAEWYV010000165.1 GCA_023458615.1 Bacillota bacterium | reverse complement strand
GGTGGGTATCCGCCATAGGCGCGGTTGCGCTGCTCTGGGCGCGATTGACCAAGCGTGTTGCGCCGGATCGTGCGATGCAGATCTTTGCGGTTGGCATTCTGGCAAACTACCTGCCCTGGGTGCTGGTCACGCGCTGCACATTTATCTACCACTTCTTTGCAACCGTGCCGTTTATTTTGATGGCGACGGTCTACGCGCTGCAAAAGTTGGAGCAGAAGTATGCCGATGCGCGCATCCTAAAGTGGTTTTGGGTCGGGCTGGCGATCCTGTTCTTTGTCCTGCTCTATCCGGGCATCTCCGGATTGCCTGTTTCGTCCGGATGGGCGGCGTTTATTTCGAATTTACCGGGAGGGAAATTGATGTATGGAGCGTAACATAGAGGCAAAAAAGACGATTCGACAGGTGATTCAATTTGCTATCGTCGGTGTTCTCAATACGTTGGTGGATTTTGCGGTGTTTCAAGCGCTGAATCTCACCTTGGGATGGGTCTATGCCGCACAGGTGCTGGGCTATACGTTCGGCGTGATCAACAGCTATCTTTGGAACAGCAACTGGACCTTTCGTGAGCAGCGTACACGTTCGCTGCGAGAGATTGTGCTGTTTATTGCAGTCAACCTCGTCTCTATGGGCGTGTCTCTTGGCGTCATCTGGCTCTGCCGCGAGGTTTTCGGTATCACTAACGAATGGGTTGCAAGCTGGATGCCAACATTCCTGGCTGGTTTCCTTAAGGGCGATACGGTCTGCAAGCTCATCGCTACCGTGATTGCCATTGCGGTGAATTACCTTGGCAACCGCCTCTTTGTGTTCAAAGGTCAGAAAGCAACCGCCCCCACAGCTGTGGAAGAGTAAAATCGGCACAAGAATTCGACAAAAAACACCGCTCGCGCGGTGTTTTTCGTGTATACTGATAGCAATCGTATCTTTTTGAAACCGAAGGAAGGAAACATAGTAGATCATGCTATCTCGCATCAAGAGCCACGGATTAAACGGAATTGGCGGGTTTTGTGTTCAGGTGGAGACGGATATTGCAAACGGTCTACCCGCATTTGAAATAGTCGGTCTGCCGGACGCGGCGGTAAAGGAATCGCGTGAGCGCGTCAGGGCGGCAATTAAAAACGCCGGATATATCTTCCCTGCGGCGCGCATCACGGTCAATCTGGCCCCTGCGGATATGCGGAAAGAGGGCGCGGTTTATGACCTGCCCGTGGCACTTTCCATCCTTGCCGCTTCGGGACAGCTTGGCACGCATCTCAAACCGGAGTTCGTTACCTTTGGTGAACTGGGGCTGGACGGAGGTGTCCGTGCCATTGCCGGCGTGTTGCCAATGGTAATCGACGCGTTTTCCAAGGGAGAAACGGTGTTTGCCGTGCCGGAGGGGAATGCGGAGGAGGCTGCTTATGTAGAGGGTGTGTCCATCCTTCCTGTAGCAACACTTGCCGAACTCTGCGCACATCTACGCGGAGAGAAGGAGATTTTACCGCATCCCACGGAGCACTGGCAGGGATCGGAACAACGATATGGCACCGACTTTAGCGAGATAAAGGGACAGCAGGGGGCAAAGCGAGCCGCCGAGATTGCCATAGCAGGCGGACATAATATTTTGCTCATCGGCACGCCGGGCGCTGGCAAGACCATGCTCGCGCGCGCAATTCCTTCCATTTTGCCGCAGCTTACCTATGAGGAATCGCTGGAGATCACCAAGATTCATTCCATCACGGGCGCAACCAAAGGGCGCGGTATGATTCGGGAACGTCCGTTTCGCGCGCCGCATCACGGCGCGTCGAGCGCGGCGCTTGTCGGCGGCGGAAATCGCGCCATGCCAGGCGAGATCAGCCTAGCGCACTATGGCGTACTCTTCCTCGACGAACTACCGGAGTTTCAGCACAATGTCTTGGAGGCGCTGCGCCAGCCGCTGGAGGACGGGTTTATCACCGTTAGCCGCGCGGCGGCAACGGCGACCTATCCGGCGGAGTTTGTTTTGGTTGCTGCTATGAACCCATGCCCTTGCGGCAACCACGGTTCCCGCGTTCATCCCTGCCGTTGCGCCAAGAGCCAGATCGAGCGCTATCGCGGACGCATCAGCGGGCCCTTATTGGATCGAATCGATATTCAGATAGAAATGCCGGAGGTCGGGTTTCTCGAACTCTCCGAAAAGGCGGCGGGCGAGCCCTCCGCCGTGATACGCGCGCGCGTGGAGGAGGCAAGAGCACGCCAGAGAAAGCGCTTTGCTAACGATGGCATTCTGCTGAACGCACAGATGAACACGCGCCTCATCAAGCAATATTGCACGCCGGATGCGGCATCTGAAGCGCTGCTTGCGCGTGCGTACGCGGAGCTAAAACTTTCGGCGCGTGCCTACCAGCGCATTCTGAAGGTTGCGCGAACGATTGCGGACGTGGAAGGGGCGGAGAAGGTTTCGCTCTCGCATTATGCGGAGGCGATTCAATATCGCAGCCTTGATCAGTCCGGAAGGGAAGCATAGACCATGACGCGAGCAGTTACGCAGGAGGAACGCGCCCGACTCTGGCTCAATTACGGGGTTGAATACAATTCCAAATTGTTCAACAGGATCGCGAAAGGATTTCCGACGTTGGGGGAGGCATACAACGCATTTTCCACAAAGGCAGAGATTTTTGAGCGTCTTCCGGAGCGTGTGACTGCGCGGTTAAGCGAGGCGCATGCTGCCGGATTCATAGATGGATTTCTGGAACGGATGGAGAAGAAGCGCATTCTATTTACCTATCCCGGGGACGAGCGCTACCCGCACCTGCTTTCCGAAATTTCCGATCCTCCAAGTGTGCTCTATTATATCGGCAGAATTGATCCCGACCCGGAACTTTCGCTTGCGCTTGTGGGTTCGCGGCACCCAAGTAAATATGGCATAGAGGTCGCAAAGCGCTTTGGCTATGAGTTGGCTTCAGCCGGAGCGTTGATCGTCTCCGGCATGGCGGAGGGAATCGACGCCTGCTCAGCGCGCGGCGCGCTGGATGCTAAGAACGCGGTCTGCCCGACAATTGCGGTACTTGGCTGCGGTGTGGATGTAGTTTATCCGCAGGCAAATGAGAAACTTTATGAAGAGATTATCGAGCGAGGCGCGGTTGTTTCGGAGTTTTTACCCGGTACGAAGGTAGAACGGTACTATTTTCCGATTCGAAACCGCGTGATGAGTGGGCTAGCGCATGGTACACTGGTAATTGAGGCAGCGCAGCGGAGCGGGACATCCATCACTGCGGGATATGCGCACGATCAGGGGCGAGAGGTGTTTGCCGTGCCCGGACGGATCGGCGACGCGATGAGCGAAGGCCCAAACGGCATGATCTCCCGGGGGGAGGCCAAGCCTGTTTTTTCTCCGGAGGATATCCTCTCCGAGTTCTCCTGTCTGCATGTACCCGCCGATATTAAGCCGGAGGCGAACGTGGTGCTGCTTTCTTCGCTCACTGCGGATCAGCGCGCCATCTGCCGCC
>JAEWYV010000164.1 GCA_023458615.1 Bacillota bacterium | reverse complement strand
ATTTTCTTAGAGTTACGCATCCAATTTTACCTCAGTTTCCCGAACCTTTGGTTCGTTTTGCGTGTTGGATTTTTCTTTGTTGGTTGGGTTGATGGTGATATCCGTAATCCTGCCGTCCAGCAGGTGGATGACCTTGTCGCCAAACGAGGCGATATGCGAATCGTGCGTAACCATGACGAGCGTCTTGTTCTGCTTGCGCAGAATGTCGATGATGACGTGGATGACGTCGTCCGACGTATTGGAGTCGAGGTTACCCGTTGGCTCATCCGCAAATACGATCTCCGGATCGGTGACCAGTGCGCGTGCGATACCGACGCGCTGTTGCTGTCCGCCGGAGAGTTCGCTGGGCTTGTGCTTCATGTGTGTTTCGAGGCCGACGAGCTCCAGCATGCGCTTTGCCTGTTTGAGGCGCTCTGCCGTCGGAACACCGCGAAACGAGAGCGGAAGGGCAACGTTTTCCAACGCGGTATAGTAGGGCATCAGGTTAAAGGACTGAAAGATAAACCCGATATGCCGCTGACGAAAAACGATCAGCTCACTTTGCGTCATGCGCTCTAAATGCTTCCCGGCGATGACAATCTCGCCGGAGGTGACCTGCTCCAGCCCCGCCAATACGTTGAGCAGCGTGGACTTGCCGGAGCCGCTTCGCCCGATGATGGAGCAAATGTCGCCCGCCGCAATTTGAAGATCGGCGCCGCGCAGCGCGTGCACGCCTTCCGATCCAACGTGATAAACCTTTGTGACGTTGCGCACGTCGATCAGCGCGTTATCCTGCATCGTTCCTCCCTTGTGACACACGAGACCTGCCGCCCGACGCCGGACAAGCCGGTCACGATGCAACAAGTGTATTACTCGTACTAATACGCATATATCATACGCCAATGCCCGCGGCATGTCAACGCTTCTAACTCGCCAGAATGCAAAGCAAATGCAAACTCCAGCGAAACAGCTTGTGTTCAAATCAGCGCCTGATGAGCAATATTATAGGATGACGGCAGCGAAAAATCCATGTGGAATGCGCGAGAAAGCGCGCGCGGCGGCAGAAAAAAGCCCGATTTTGCTTGAAAAAGTGCGGCGGGTCTGTTAGGATAGTAAAAACAGATTTTCACAGGAGAACGTTTGGCATGCCGAAGGCAGACACGGGAGCAAACAGAGCCGCCAGCCACAACCCGCAGCGCATTTGCAAGGGTGTTGCCGGCGCGCGCGCCGTCTCCGCCCATGCCGCCTTTGCCGAACATCTGCTCGCCATGCGAATGCGAATGCACGCGAAGCAAGCGGATGCGGAGGCGACGATTCTCTAAATAGGGGAAATTGGGCGCTCCCGCGGTCGAGCAGGGATTTTGCGCCCGCCTGTTGGGACAATTCGTTTTTTTGTAGCGTGCGAAATAGAAATTTATCATACGGGCGCCGACGGCGATGCCGATTGTTGCAGATTTTTTTGCAATCGTCGGAAACATGCCGGACGGCGGTTTTTTATGCTCTTTCGAGCAATTTGTGTCGCCGTCTCCCAATCAAAAGAGAATAAGAAGAAAGCAGGTTACTTCAATGCCTATTAAAATACCGGATGGTTTACCCGCGGGCGATACGCTCGCGGAAGAAAATATCTTCGTGATGCCGCAGCAGCGCGCGGCGATGCAGGACATTCGCCCGCTGCGCATTGCAATCCTCAACCTCATGCCCACCAAGCAGACAACGGAGATGCAGATTCTGCGCATGCTGGCAAACACGCCTTTGCAGGTGGAAGTCACGCTGCTACGCACGGGGAGCTATCAGAGCCAGAACACCTCGCAGGATTATCTGGATTCGTTTTATCGCACCTTTGACGAGGTGAAGGAGGAACACTTCGACGGGCTCGTCATCACCGGCGCGCCGGTGGAAAATCTCGACTTTACGGATGTGCACTATTGGGACGAGCTGGTTCGCCTCATGGACTGGGCGGATCACAACGTGTTTTCTACCCTCTATATCTGCTGGGCGGCGCAGGCGGGACTCTATCATTTTTATGGTGTGGAGAAGCATCCGCTGCAAAAGAAGATGTTCGGCATCTTCCCGCATGTGGTGCTGGATCGCTCACATAAGCTCATGCGCGGGTTTGACGAGCAGTTCATGGCCCCGCATTCGCGGCACACGACCATTCATGTCTCCGACGCGGCGAAGATTCGCGATTTGGACATTCTCGCAACCTCACAGGAGGCGGGACTGTATTTGGCGGCCTCGCACGACGGGCGGCGCGTGTTTGTCACCGGACATAGCGAATATGACGCAAAGACGCTGGAGCTGGAATATCGCCGCGATCAGGCGGCGGGCAAGCCTATCGAGATGCCGAAAAACTATTATCCCAACAACGACGACACCCTGCAACCCATCGTCACCTGGCGCGCGCATGGGGCGCTGCTGTACTCCAACTGGCTGAACTACTTTGTCTACCAGGAGACGCCGTACGACATCAACGCGATCTCTGGGGAACATGGGAAGTAACGGCAAACAAAACACGGCTCCCGCAGGGGAGCCGCTGTTATGTTAAAATGAAGTATCTTTTTTTAGAAGGAGCAAAGCGGATGGCAAATCTGCCGGAGGAATTTCTTGCGCAGATGCGGGCGCAGCTCGGTGAAGAGCAATTCGCCGCTTATCTTCGCGCCATGGACGAGCATCCACGCCGCGCCCTGCGCGTCAACATGCTGAAACTCTCGCCGGAAACCTTCGTCAACATGGCGGACTTTTCGCTCACGCCCACGGGTCTGCTGCCGGAGAGCTTCTTTTTTGAGGACGATGTCGCCATCGGCCGTCATCCGCTGCATGCCGCGGGTTTGTGCTATGTGCAGGAACCCGCCGCGCAGGTGCCAGCAACGCTCTGCGGAGTAGAGCCCGGCATGAACGTGCTCGACCTTTGTGCAGCGCCCGGGGGAAAGACCACCCAGCTTGCCGCTCAGCTGCAAAACACGGGACTGCTCGTTGCCAACGAGCCTGTGCGCAGCCGCGCAGAGGTGCTCGCGGGAAATCTGGAGCGACTGGGCGTTACAAACGCGCTCGTTACCTGTATGCGCCCCGATGCGCTGGCATCCCAGCTCGGCGCGTGCTTTGATGTGGTGCTTGTGGATGTGCCGTGCTCCGGCGAGGGAATGTTTCGAAAGGACGAGACCGCCGTGCGCGAATGGTCGCGGGAGCATGTGCTTGCATGTGCCGCGCGGCAGGGGCAGATATTGGAGAGCGCCGCGCTGCTGCTCAAACCCGCCGGACGGTTGGTCTACTCAACCTGCACCTTCTCGCGGGAGGAGAACGAGGGCGCGATGGAGTCGTTTTTATCCGCGCATGATGATTTTATGATGCTTGACTCGCGCCGTATGTATCCGCATTCCTCCGTTGGCGAGGGGCAGTTTATGGCGGTGCTTGTGCGCAATGGCACCGGCATGGATAACACGGGTGTACTGGCGGAGCCAAGGGCAGAACAGATTCCTCTGTTTGAGGCGTTCTGGCGGGAGACGTTTGTGGTCGAGCCGCCGCGCGCCATGCTCTTGCCGGATGGTCGCGTGATGCTTCCGCCGACCAGACTGCCGAGGGAGTTGAAGGGGCTGCATATCCTCCGCGCGGGCGTGATTGCCGGGGAGATCAAGAACGGACGGTTCTCGCCGGATCATGCGCTCGCGCTGGCGTATCCCGCTGCCGCGTTCCGGCAGACGATGGGGCTGGAGTGCGGCGCGCTGACGCGCTTTCTTGCCGGGGAAACCGTGGCCTGCTATCCGGATCGCTCCGGCTGGTGTCCGGCGACGATTATGGGATACCCCATCGGCTGGGGCAAGGCCGTGGACGGCGTGTTGAAAAACCATATTCCGAAGGGGCTAAGGATACGATAACCTACGTTTCTTGAAAGAAAAGTGGGCAAAAGAACCGCTATATGTTGCGATAAAAACTACTGTTTTGAAATTGCTCTCTTCTTATTTCTTTTTCTCGCGAGAAAAAGAAAGAGTTCTACCCTTGCCAATAGCATACTCATGCGTCCACAAACCATTTCGGGTCTTCGTAATAAAGATAGGTCTCCTTGCGCCCAACGCGGCAGGTATAGCGCATGCCGCTGCCGCCTGCCTTCAGGCTCGCTGCGCGCCGCACATCGAGAACCGCCGTGATTTCAAATTTTCGCCCATCCCCCCAGACGACGCACTGCGGATGCATAATTCCTGCTTCATCTATGGTGAGCTCCACCGCAACGTAGACTTTCATATTGTTTCAACTCCTTGTGCCGGTTTTCGAAGGACTACCCATATGCGCGGCCTGTGATACGATGACAAATACGAACAAATGTTTGTATTTATAGTATACGCCCTGTGCGAAGGATGTCAAGCCTCATTTTCCATCGCTTGGAAAGGGACAAGAAAAAGCGCTTTTGTGGAGTTCGCCTTGCTTGCGGCCTTGTGATATACTGATAATTGCGATGCGAAATAGTCACAAAAAAGAGCATAAGCAGGTATGGGCGGAGGATTCGGACAGCGGACGGACGACAATCCGCTTCGGTTGGCGGTTGCTTCAAACACGCTTCTTTGCCCGCCTTGGCGCGTTCTATCTGCGCGGCGGACTCGCGCTGCTCGTGCTGGTTACGGCGGCGATTTTTCTCGCGGCGGCATTCTGGGAGCCGGATTTGTTGGGCAGCGTGCGCGGGGGATTCCGCGCGGATGTTATCCTCATCTTTGGCGGCGGGTGTTCCGTCCTGCTCACGGGGCTAACCGTAGCCTACCTCTTGCCGCGCGCGGTTACGGCAGCATACGAGGAATACGCGCTTGCGTGTTTTGGACAACCGCGCATGGCGGTCTCCGGCGCGGAGGCAACGCGCGCGTTTATGCGGCTCAAAGGTGTCTACTGGTGGGCGCTGCTCTTGCGCCTATGCATGGCGCTTGCGCTGGGGCTATTCGGCTGGTTGATGTCGCGCGTATTGGGCGGTCTGTTTCCGGCGAATCGCTGGAGCGGAGCCGTCGTCTGGGCGCTGGGCATTGTACTGTTCTGGCAATCTCGCGCGCCGGTGATGCTATCGCTCGCCGTTGCCGCGCGGGAGCAGGCACCGGGGATACAAGCGCTGCGTCGGGGCTTCCGGCTTTTTCGCCGGGCGCGCTATGCCGCTTCGCTTGCGGGGCTTGTGTCGTTTTGCATGGCTATGCTGATGACCACGGGCATCTTCGCGCTGAGTATGTTTCTTACCCGCGGGCATCTGCTCGCGCAATATTCCATTGCGGCGTTTCTCATTGCGCTGCTCATCCCGCCGTTACGACTGCTGCTTGCGGCATTGGATACGGCACTGTATGCGCAGGCCTGCCGCGACTGCCCGGGCGTTGCCCGCTGGCACTATAGCGCGAAGGGCGCGCGCACAAAGAGCGAAAGACGAAAGGGACAAACACACATGAACACTCGGGATCAAATTGATGCTTCCTTAAAATGGAAGCTGGAGGACATCTATGAAAGCGAAGCGCTCTGGGAGGCGGACTATGCCGCCGCGCAGGCGCTGGTTGCCGATTTTTCGGCGCACGAAGGAAAACTGACCGCGAGCGCGGATGCGCTCTATGCCGCGCTCTCAGACGAGAGCCGCCTGGGATACCTGATTGAGCGGGTCTATAGCTACGCCCACCTGCACAAGGACGAGGACAACGGCGACACGCATTATCAGGGCATGACCGACCGCGCGATTCAGCTCTATGTCTCGGCGCAGGCGGCAAGCTCGTTCCTTGAGCCGGAACTATTGACCATTCCGGAGGAGACGCTGCTGCATTGGGCGGCGGAGGAACGCTTCGCTCGCTTCCGCTTCCGCATTGCGGATGTGGATCGCAGACGCGCGCATACGCTCTCAACCGCGGAAGAGCGCCTGCTTGCTATGGCGGAGGAACCGCTTGCCGGTGCGGACAATGTCTTTACGATGCTCACGGATGTCGATCTGGACTACGGCACGGTGGTGGACGAAAACGGGGAGACCGTCAAGCTCACGCACGGGAGCTACAATATGTTTCTCGTCAATCCCGACCGCCGCGTGAGAAAAGACGCCTACGAGACCTTTTATAAAGCCTATCGCAGCATCAAAAACACGCTCAACGCAACCTATGCCACCTCCGTTAAGGCGGATGTGTTCCGCGCGCGGGCGCATCGGTTTGATGGCGCGCTGGAGTCCGTGCTGCATGGCAACGGCGTTCCCGTCGCGGTCTACGAGCAGCTTATCGAGGCGGTGCACGAGCGTCTGCCGGTGCTGGAGAAATATCTGGAGATTCGTAAACGCGCGCTTGGCGTGGATCAATTGGAGATGTATGATCTCTATGTGCCAATTACGCCGGACTGCGACGACGACATGCCCTATGATGAGGCTAAGAAGCTGGTGAAGGCCGCTTTGCAGCCACTGGGCAAGGAATACGGTGCCTTGCTGGATGAATCCTATGAAAAGGGCTGGATCGATGTTTACGAAACGCCGGGAAAGACCAGCGGCGCGTTCTGCGCGGAGACGTATGGCACGCATCCGTTTGTGCTGCTCAACTATCAGGGTAAGATGGACGACGCGTTTACGTTGGGTCACGAGCTTGGCCATGCGATGCATTCGCATTATTCCATGACCGCGCAGCCCTATGAAACCTCGCATTACCGCATCCTTGCGGCGGAGGTTGCCTCCACGGTGAACGAGACGCTCATGACGCACCATCTGCTCAAAAACGAGCAGGATCGCGTGAAGCGCGCCTACTATATGACCCAGTTTCTGGAATCTTTCCGCACCACCTGCTTCCGGCAGACCATGTTTGCGGAGTTTGAATTAAAGGCGCACCAGATGGCGGAAAGCGGCGAACCCCTCACGGTGGACAGCCTCTCCGCGGTCTATCGCCAGCTCAATGAGTTGTATTATGCGGGCGTGCATGTGGACGACAATATCGCGCTGGAGTGGATGCGCATTCCGCATTTTTACAACGCGTTTTATGTCTATCAGTATGCAACGGGACTCTGCTCGGCGGTGAAGCTCGCGGACGATATTCTGCATGGCGGCGCGGTGGAGCGCTATATCACGTTCCTCCAGAGCGGCGGCAGCGATTATCCGATTGAGGAGCTTAAGGCGGCGGGCGTGGATTTGACAAAGAAAGAGAGCATTCTAGCCTCATTGGACGTCTTTGAAGAGTATGTCAAAGAGTTGGACGCACTCATGCAATAAACTAAAAATCATAAAAATTGAAACAATAAAGGAGCTGTAACCACATGGAAACCAAAGAATATAGCGAAGTTGAAGCCAAGGCATATATCCTAAACTGCTTTCGCGAGCAGGGGGACTTTTCCGAAATCGTGGACGAGAAAACCCTCGACGAGATGGTCAGCGCGGTGATGGCGCTTGACGCGGCGTTCATGAAAGAGAGCGGCGCGGACGAGGGCGAGGTATATGACGACGATGCGGCCTATGACTTCATGCACGCGAAGATGAGTGAGCAGTTTGCAGAGCAAAAGATGTATATGCTCCGCCTCGTGGAGGACTACATGGACTATAACGAGCGCTATCTGGATAGCCTCGGACTCATCGACTGGGAATAAAAGCAATGACATAATCAAGCGGCGTGAGCGGAACCCTCTCCGTTCGCGCCGCGTTTCTTTACAAAAAGGCATGCGGACCATCGTTGGCCTGCCGCAAAATAGCGCTGCAGAACGGCTTGTTTTTTGCGATTTCGGATTGAGAACGCCGCAGCATCGTGATAATATAGTACAATCTGAAAAAAATAGATGGCAAAAAACTTTTTTACAATCTTACGTAAGCAGGCAAATGTTCGAGTTTTTTACTTTTTAGCGTGATACCGATAAAAAACATACGGATGTTATCGATAAAAGAAAATCGATTGACTTCCATTTTGGAAATCATCGCAGTATAATAGGCAAGGCGATTTTTTGCATGCGAAATCATGCAGTTCATTTTTTGGCGTACTGTTGCCAAACAAGGGAAAGGAGACCCTATGTACCGAATCGTAACCAAGCGGGCGCTGCATGAGACGGTCACGCTCATGGAGGTAGAGGCCCCGTATATCGCAAAGAAGGCGAAACCGGGACAATTCATCATCCTGCGCGTGGATGATACCGGAGAGCGCGTGCCGCTCACCGTTGCGGGAACCGATCCCGTGCGCGGCACGGTGACCATCATCTTCCAGAAGGTGGGCTATACCACCAAGCGGCTGGATGTATTGAATGAAGGGGACTTCATTCTGGATTTCGTCGGTCCGCTGGGCGTGGCGAGTCATCTGGACGGCATGAAAAAGGTTGCGGTCATCGGCGGAGGACTGGGCGTGGCGATCGCCTATCCGCAGGCAAAGGCGCTGCACGATATGGGCGCCGAGGTAGATGTTATTGTGGGGTTCCGCAACACCGACCTCATGATCCTTATGGACGAACTCAAGGACGCGAGCACGAACCTCTACGTCATGACGGACGATGGGTCAAACGGGCACAAGGGCTTTGTGACCAGCGCGCTGGAAGAACAGCTCAAGGCGGGAAAAGAATATGACCACGTCATCGCCATCGGGCCTTTGGTCATGATGCGCGCGGTTTGCAACATCACCAAACAGTACAACATTCCGACCGTGATCTCGATGAATCCCATCATGATCGACGGCACGGGCATGTGCGGCTGCTGCCGGGTCACCGTCGGCGGCGAGATGAAATTTGCCTGTGTGGACGGGCCCGACTTCGACGGATTTCAGGTCGATTGGGACGAGGCCATCGCTCGCGGCAGGATGTATCGCAAAGAAGAGGCGGAGAGCCTGGAATGCAAGGCCTGTAACCTCACCAATATCGAACTGCAAACCAAGCGGGGAGGGAACTGAGCCATGCCGAATATGAGATTGACCAAGCTGCCCGCGCGCGAGCAGGACCCCAATGTTCGCAACTGCAACTTCGAAGAGGTTTCGCAGGGGTACGACGAGGCGATGGCGGTGGACGAGGCGAAGCGCTGCCTCAACTGCAAGCACAAGCCCTGCGTCAACGGCTGCCCCGTCAACGTCCGCATACCGGAGTTTATTCAGCTGGTTGCGGATGAGAAGTTTATGGAGGCCTACGAGGTCATCCGCTCTACCAATGCGCTGCCCGCCGTCTGCGGCAGAGTATGCCCGCAGGAGACCCAGTGCGAGGAAAAGTGCGTCCGCGGGATCAAGGGCGAACCGGTTGGCATCGGCCGACTGGAGCGCTTTGTGGCGGACTATGCCATGACACATGGCTGTGAACCCGCCAAACCCCTGCCGGACAACGGCAAGAAGGTTGCCATCGTCGGCAGCGGCCCCGCGGGACTGACCTGCGCGGGGGACTTGAGAAAACTCGGTTATGAGGTGACGATTTTCGAGGCGTTGCATACCCCCGGCGGCGTGCTGGTCTACGGCATTCCGGAGTTCCGTCTGCCCAAACAGTTGGTGCGGGACGAGATCCAGACGCTGCTCGACATCGGCGTGAAGATCGAGACCAATATGGTCGTCGGCCGCAGCATCACGCTCGACGAACTGCTGAACGAAGAGGGCTACAGCGCGGTCTTCGTCGGCAGCGGCGCGGGGTTGCCGCGCTTTCAGGGAATTCCCGGCGAGAACCTCAACGGCGTGTATTCTGCCAACGAGTTTTTGACGCGCATCAACCTCATGAAGGCGTACCACTTCCCCGAATCGGACACGCCCGTGCAGGTTGGCAAAAACGCGGCGGTCGTCGGCGGCGGAAACGTCGCGATGGACGCGGCGAGAAGCGCCAAGAGACTGGGCGCGGAAAACGTCTACATCGTCTACCGCCGCGGCGAGGCGGAGATGCCCGCGCGTGTGGAAGAGGTGCATCACGCCAAGGAAGAGGGCATCATCTTCAAGATGCTGACCAATCCGACGGAGATTCTCGGCGACGAGAATGGTCATGTCAAGGGCATGACCTGCGTGGAGATGGAGCTTGGCGAGCCCGACTCCTCCGGACGCAGACGTCCGGTCGTCAAGGCGGGCAGTGAGCACACCATCGATGTGGATACGGTTGTCATCGCCATCGGCAACAGCCCGAATCCGCTGATTAAGAACACCACGCCGGGGCTTGCCACCGAGAAGTGGGGCGGCATCATCGTAGACGAAGCGACGGGCAAGACCAGCCGCGATCACGTCTACGCGGGCGGCGATACGGTCACGGGCGCGGCAACGGTCATCCTCGCGATGGGAGCGGGTAAAACGGCGGCGCAGGCCATTCATGAGGAACTGAGTAAGGCATAATCTTCTTTTCTTCTAAGAAAAGAAGCAAAAAAATACTCCTTTGATGTACAATAACAAGTATATCAAAGGAGTTTTTCTTTATTCATATGAGAATCAAGATTCCGGAAGCGCTTCGCCCGTTGGCGGAGGCGTTCGAAAAAGAGAATATCAAGATTTATGTCGTCGGCGGGTTGGTGCGAAACGCGCTACTGCATCTGCCGCCGTCGGATATCGACGTTTGCTCCCGCCTCACGCCGGAGGAGGTTTCACTTGCGATGCCAAAACACGGTATCCGCGTGATCCCGAAAGCGGCGGAGATGGGCACGGTAGAGCTGCACTATGACGATATTCGCGTGGAGCACACCACCTTCCGGCGGGAAGCGTATCGCGACGGCGGAGAGCATCGCCCGCACACGGTCGCCTTTGGCGAGAGTCTCAGCGACGATGCTTGGCGACGGGATTTTTCCGTCAACGCAATGTATGCCGATCTATCAACCGGCGAGGTAGAGGACCCGACAGGCGGCCTTGCCGATTTGGAACAACACATCATCCGCACCACGAGCGCAGAGCCGGACGAGATACTGCGTTCGGATGCGCTTCGCGTCCTTCGTTTGGTGCGCTTTGCCTGCGAGTTGGGGTTTGGCATAGACGAGCCAACCTGGCAGGCGGCAAAAAGAAACGCGCCGAAGCTCAAGGATATCGCCGCCGAACGCAGGCGGGAGGAGTTCGTCAAGATTCTGCTGACCGATGCGCGTTATCCCGCGCTGGGTCGGGATGAGTTGCGCTCTCCCTTGCGCGGTCTGAGGCTGTTGGACGAGCTGGACGTTTGGGATGTGCTCGTGCCGGAGTTTAATCTCGCGCGCGGCATGGAGCAGCGACCGGATCACCACCGCTATGATGTTTTGGAGCATAGCTTTCAGGTTTGCGCCGCCGCCGCGCCGACGGAGAAGATGCGTCTTGCAGGGCTTCTGCACGACGTTGGCAAGCCGGACTGCAAGCAGGAGACGGGCAAGCAGTATATGCACGACAAATACGGTGAGCGCATCAGCAAACGCGTGCTGAGCGAGCTGCGCTTTCCGGCGAAGATGATTACTGGTGTGAGCGAACTTGTCGAAGGGCACATGTACGACATTCAGCACATGGCAAAGACGGACACCCTGCGCGTGCGCTTTGCTACATGGGGCCGGGAACGCACGCTGGAGCAGATTGAGCTGCGGGAGGCGGATATCCGCGGCTGCGGGTATGACATCGATTATGTTGCCGAGGATTGGCGCGCGCTGTATGAAACCATGCTGCGCGACGGCACGCCGTTTAGCGAGCGGGAGCTTGCCATCACGGGCGAGGAGCTCATGGCTGCCTCCGGCCTTCCGGAAGGCAAGGCGCTGGGTGAGCTAAAAAAACAACTGTTTCTGCACTGTGTGAAGCACCCAAAGGATAATAACCGCGTACGCTTACAACAACTAGCGAAAAAACAGCAGTAAGAATTTCTTTTTGTTTCTTTTTCTTATAAGAAAAAGAAAAGAAGGAATCTCTTTCTCCCCCTTGAATTGACATTTCGGGGCGGTTACCCGATAATAGGTTAAGTAATTTTGGAGGCAGACGGTAATGGAAGAAGTCAAGCACTCGAAGAATTTTATCGAGGAGTTCATCGAAGAGGACATGCGCACCAAAGAGCCGCGCGTGCAGACCCGGTTCCCGCCCGAACCGAACGGCTATCTGCACATCGGCCACGCAAAGGCGCTCGCCATCGATTTTGGCATGGCGGAAAAATACGGCGGCATCTGCAACCTTCGCTACGATGACACCAACCCCGCCAAGGAGGACGTGGAATATGTTGACGCCATTCAGGCGGACATCCAGTGGCTGGGGTTCCAGTGGAACCAGATTCTCTTCGGTTCTTCCTATTTTGACCAGTGCTACGATCTTGCCGTGAAACTCATCAACAAGGGCGTCGCCTATGTGGACGAGCTGACGAAAGAGGACATGCGCGCCTATCGCGGCACGCTGACGCAGGCGGGCAAAAACAGCCCCTACCGTGACCGCCCGGTTGCGGAAAACCTCGACCTGTTTGCGCGGATGCGTGCGGGTGAGTTTGAGGACGGCGCAAAGACCCTCCGCGCCAAGATCGACATGGCCTCGCCGAATATCAACATGCGCGATCCCGCGCTGTATCGCATCAAGCACTTCACCCATCATCAGACGGGGGACAAATGGTGCATCTATCCGATGTATGACTTCGCGCACCCGATTCAGGATGCAATCGAGGGCGTGACGCACTCGCTCTGCTCGCTGGAATACGAGGCGCACCGCCCGCTCTACGACTGGGTCATCGACCAGTGCGAGTTTAATCCCAAGCCGCGGCAGATCGAGTTTGCGCGGCTGAACCTGACGGATACCATCATGAGCAAGCGCTATCTACGCCGCCTCGTGGAGGAAGGGTTCGTCTCCGGCTGGGACGATCCGCGTATGCCAACCCTCTGCGGCATGAGACGGCGCGGCTATACGCCCGCCGCAATTCGGGACTTTTTAGAGCGTATCGGCGTTGCCAAGGCGGATAGCGTGGTGGATGCCGCGATGTTGGAGCACTGCGTGCGCGAGGATCTCAACGAAACCGCCATTCGCCGTATGGCGGTGCTCGATCCTGTTCTCGTCGAAATTGACAACTGGGAAGAGGGCAAATACGAAACCATCGAGATGGAGAACCACCCGAACTATCCCGAGATGGGTTCGCGTACGGTTCGGTTTGGCAAATATGCCTATATTGAACGGGACGATTTCGCCGAGGTGCCGCCGAACAAGTTCTTCCGTCTTAAGCCGGATGGCGAGGTGCGGCTCAAGGGCGCGTATATCATTAAATGCGTCGGTTGGGAAGCCAAAGATGACGGCACAATCACGAAGATCCACTGCACCTATGACCCGACCAGCCATAGCGGAGAAGAAGCGCGCAAGGTAAAGGGAACGCTGCACTGGGTGAATGCGGACGACGCA
>JAEWYV010000163.1 GCA_023458615.1 Bacillota bacterium | reverse complement strand
TGATAGTCCGATGTCTGCTGGAACTGCTTTTGCACTGCCGTTGGAGACGTGAATACCGTCGGTATGGCAACGGTTGTGCGTCCTTCCTTGGCGAGCGCGTCGGCGAGCGCATTGGTCCAGTCGTGCAGCTGTTTGAGCGAAAGATGTGGACACCCGACAAAGCAGAGCTTGGGTGTTGCGTCCTTGTCCTTCCACATCACAGGATAGCTCGTCTTCACGCGCTCCAGCTCTGTGTCGTCAATGATATATGTCTTTGCGCTGGGAGCAACTAATTCCTCGCCGTGCTCAACGGCCTCCGGCGTGAGTCCGGCGATGTGATAGAGACCGACGGCCCCATTGCTCGCTGTTGCCGCGCCAAAGTCCTTGAGATACGCCGTCGTGTCTTCGTTGAGCTCCGTTCCAATGAATTCCGACAGTCCCTTGATGTAGGGCACATCCTCCATGACCTTCATGCCGATTGCGCTGCCGAGAATCTGTGCCTCCGGCTTTTTCGTGGTTCTGACCTCGACCACCCATGTTGCCTTGCGGCCTTCGTCTGTCAGCAGCCCAAAGCAAGGAACATAGCCCACGATACTGCCAAAGAGCTCGAGTATGCCGCTGTTTCGGTTACAGCGCGCGCCCAGTACGCTGTTTGCGTAGACAACCGCGCTGCTCTCGGCCCAACTCAGCACATCACCTTTCTTTGGTGTATTGCCAACCTGATCCAGATAGCATGCGCAGGTAAAGGAATCGTCATTGAGCAGACCCAGCGTTTGCAATTGCTTTTCATAGTCCGATTGCTTGGAATACATTACCTTGAAGAATAGACTTTGCAGCAGATTTTGCGGCACGTTGGGATCAAGCGGGCGCGGGTCGGCGGAGAATTTCTGCCCCGAGAGCACCCCGCTGCTAATCAACTGATCCATGAGCGCGTAGACGGGCTTCATGACGGAAAGGCCAAAGCTCGTAACCAGATGACCGCATCCGCCTGTGACGGGGATCATCTTTCCCGCGCCAAAGGTTTCGCCATAGATGACGAGCGTTTTCATCACCTTGGCGAGGGTTGCGCCGCGGCATCCATCCAGGATCGCCTGTTGATCGGGTGTGAGTTGCATTGCCATCTGATCTCGCCTCCTTAAATGCGCGTGGAGAGCGCGTAGGCGGCGCGGCAGGCCTCCAATACGCGGCCTGCGGTGAAGCTATCGCCAATGTTGTAAAGCTCCGGTGCGACCAGCTCTTTCTGTCCTTCCAAATACGCAGCATCATCCGGCTTGCCGCCCATGGCAAGTATGACCAGATCTGCGTCCAGAGCGACGCGCTGCGGCACGTTGCCGAGCTTTGGCGCGAGCGGGTTTTCGATGTTTTCCGGCAGGATGGGTTGCCATGTGTTGTAGGGATTCGGCACATTTTTATGCGTATTCTTCTCGAGAATCGCATGCTTTTCATCGAATTCCTTAACCATGGCGCAATTGATAAGCTCCACGCCCTGATCCTTGAGATAATGGATGATATGCCCGCGGTTTGCCGTGCAGGTGCCCTTCATGAAATAGGGCAGCATCTCAACGACTTTGATCTTGAGATCGTCCTTTTCATAGGCGAGCCAATAGGCTGTTTCACATCCGACAACGCCGCCGCCGATGACAATGATGTTCTTTGCGTCGCCAAGGAGCGAAGCATCCATCAATAGATCGGTGGCTTCAACGTGCTTGATTTTCTCCAAACCCGGTATCTTTGGCGTTCCGCTCTTGGTGCCGATTGCATAGATAACGGCGTCATACTGTTTGGATTTGAGTATCGCGGTCGTAGCCTCGGTGTTCATATGCACATCGAGATCATAGGCCTTCTGGGAGGCTTTTAGCTCATTTTCCAGATATCCCAGATAGTTGCGGATGTCATACTTGATACGCGGCACGCTGCCGGGTACGATCTTTCCACCGATGCGATCGGTCTTTTCATAGAGATCGACCTTGTGTCCGCGGCGCGCGGCCATGGTTGCAAACAGCACACCCGCGGGACCAGCGCCAACAACTGCGATCTTCTTTTTCGTTTCAGCAGGGGAGATGGCTTCCGGCATAACATCCTCAAAGCCGGAGCGAGGGTTGACCGCGCATTGCGGGTGACCGCCGTCAACGAACTCGTTGATGCAGCCTTCCTGACAACCGATGCACGGGCGAATCGAGCGAACCTTGCCCGCATAGGCCTTGTTCGGCCATTCCGGATCGGCGAGCAGCGGACGACCGAGCATAACCAGGTCGCACATCTCGTCACGCAGTGCCTTCTCCGCGAGATCCGGATAGCCGAGCTTGCCGACGGCGACGACGGGAACGGGAAGTCCGGCATTGCTGACGATCTTGAGTTCTTCAAACCGTTCCTTTACCAGGCGGCTCACGTCGAGGAAACAGCCCGCGGGCATGCCTGCCGGGGGATGCGGAAGCCACCAGTTATCGTAGCAGCCGAGGTCAACGTCGAACATATCCACGCCGGCCTTCACGAGATTGACCATATAGTCGAGCGTCTGCTCCACGGTACGTCCGTTTTTAAACTTTTTTAACGCCTTTTCGCTCATGCCCTCTTCGCCGTAGGTCTCGTTTAGGGCGAGGGAGAGGTCGATGCGATACATAATCGGGTACTTTGCTCCGCCGCGGCGACGCATTTCCTTCACGATATCAATGCCGAAACGCTGCCAATCTGCATAGCGTCCGAGTTTGCGGCGATTGAACGCGGGATTGGTCAACTGCTCTAGTAGATAGCCTTCGTGACCGTGCAGATAGACGCCGTCGATTCCGCTGGCTTTGGAGTCCGCCGTTGCCTGACCGGCGTTATGGATGATTTTGCGCAACTGTCCGCCGGTCAGCGGCAGGCAGGGGATTTCAGGAATATAGAAATTTGGATTGAGCGAAGCAGAAACAGGGAACTTCATCTGCGTAATCAGGCACTGCGGATTGCCAACGCGCCCAAGACCGGGTGTAAGCTGAATGAACAGCCGCGCACCATAGTTGTGGCAGCCCTGCGCCAGATCGCGCCATCCGGAGAGCACGGTGCGGCTGCGGTCAATGCGCGGGAAATAGGAGAGCCCGCCAAGCTCCGTGATGGAGTTGTCAATGCCGTGGCTGATCGGAATGAGACCCGTCGTGATGAGTCCAACGCCGCCCTTTGCGCGCGCAAAGAAATACTGCTGCATCTTTGCGTTGGGACGCCCGGTTTCCTCCGCCATGTCGATGTTGCCCATCGGCGCCATGACGAGCCGGTTTTTCAGCGTTATGCCATTGACGCGAATCGGGGAGAACATCCGATCGTAGGGGTAAAGATCGCTCGTCATCTCCGCCGACCCGCCCGCGCGGTTGAGATTATCTGCCGCGCAGACCCAATTGCCGTAGCCGTCGACCAGCTGCTGTACAAATGCATCTTTTTTCAACATGTATCCGCTCCTTGCTATCGATGTGCCTTTTTGAAATCGATGATGTGTTATCGATATCACTCTACCAAAGATTCAAACAATCGTCAATTAATCAACACGCGTTAAACTGAAAAACAAT
>JAEWYV010000162.1 GCA_023458615.1 Bacillota bacterium | reverse complement strand
GTGGCAAACTTTAGCGCCATCCAACCGCCGAGGGAGTTCCCCGCAAGGGAGATGTTCGGCAGTTGCAGCGCGTCAAGCAGGGAGTGCATCCACTCGGCATAGTCTTCGTTGTCCAGGCTCAGGCGATATTCCGAACTATTGCCCGCTTCCCCGGGAATGTCCGCGGCGAATACATGGTAGTGTGGCGAAAGCGCGAGGATGTCGCCAAACCAGAATACGCTGTTGGAGCAGCTACCGTGCAGAAGTAGTACGGGCGGATGCGCGGGATTGCCCGCCTCCAGCAGAAAGGTTTCGCCATAGGGCGTTTCAATCATTCTCCGCGCAAACGGCATAGTTGCTAAGAATTGGCGGTAGATGGCGCGGAAGGCGTTTTTCTGCGCTTCACTCTTATAAACACTGGTTTTCATCTTCATTCTCCTCTATCGGATGGTTCATCAGTTAGCATCGCGATGGCATCCAGCATCGCCGCCGCAAACCGCGCCCCGCCGTAAAGGGTGACGCGGAGCTTGCGTTCCTCAGGAATATACTGCGTTTGCAGACTGCCTGCGCCTATGTCCGCGGGCTTGCTTGTGTGCGCCGCGCCGAGGGTGTTCATGAGGCGGATGGCGGCGTCCCGATCGGCGGCGTAGATATCCGCAACGCAGGAGACGACAGCGACCGGCTGCTCCCCGACCTGCGGAGGCACGCTTTCGGTAAACACACTCAGGTCATGCCCACTGACACGCCAGCCTTTGCCAACCTTGACTGCGCGGAGTTTTCCCTCGCGAATATAGCGCTGCACCGTCTTCGGGTGCATCTGTAATCGCTCCGATACTTGCTCGACTGTATAATAGTGCTCCTGCATGATTGCTCCTCTTTAGTCCTTCATCAATCGAATTAGCAGTCCGTAAAATGCCTTATAATGGAATAATATGGAACAATACGGAACTTGTCAAGCTCTTTTTTACAACAAAAAAGCTCCCGCGTGATTGCGGGAGCAAATGAGGCGTTTTCTTATGCTTTCTTTCTGGAATCGCCCCAGAAGAAGAGCGCGACCGTGCCGGGGCCAGTGTGGGAACCGACAACGGTACCTACGCTATTGATGAGCACCTTGCCGTTGAGCTTCGGGAAGGTGGATTCCACGAGCGCGGCAACCGTCTCGGCATCCTCCATGCAGGCGGAGTTAGAGATAAAGCACTTTTTGCTATAGTCGAGGCCGTTCTCCGCATGCAGCTCCATCTGCTTGACCATCTCGCGCATCACGCGCTTTTTGCCGTTGATCTTAAAGCGCGGGGTGAGGTGCCCGCCGTCGTCCATGTTCATCAATGGATAGATATTGAGCAGGGAACCGATGACAAACGCTGTTGGCGAAATGCGACCGCCGCGCTTATAGTGCGTCAGATCGGTGGAGAAAAACCAATGGTGCATATTCAGTTTGTTTTCTTCGATCCATGCGGCGGTATCCGTAAGCGACGAACCCGCATCTCGCATGTCCGCAAGGGTATCAAGCATCAGCCCGTAGCCGGATGAGGCGCCGAGGGAATCGACGACAATGATCTTGCGCTCCGGGTAGCGCGCCTGCAGCTCGTCCCGCGCAAGGATTGCGCTGGCATAGGAGCCAGAGAGACCGGAAGAGAAGGAGAGATGCAGAATGTCCTTGCCATCCTTTAAAAATGGCTCAAAAAACGCAAGGAACTGCTCGGTGTTGACCAGAGAGGTGGTTGGCATTGCGCCGGCTTGAATCCGCGCATAAAACTGCTCAAACGGCATACTCTGGCCAAGATCATCCGGATACTCTGTGCCGTCGATGGTAAAGTGGAAGCACACATAGGGGATTCCCCGTTTATCAAGATACTCCTTGGACAAATCGACGGTCGAACAGCAGGTCAGGATATACGAATTCATGATTTCCTCCGTTTGGTGTAATTTTGTCGATGGATATTCAGGCAGCGTTGCATGCCTTAGAACGACATAATAACGCCCTTGTCGTTGGCGTAGAGCGAGCTTAAGCCACGCGTTGGCAACACAAGAATCTCTGCAAAGCGATAGCGCCGCTCAATCTCCGCCTTGAGTTCTTCGGCAAGAGAAGGGTTATCACAGTGGGTAATCACGAGGCTTTGGCCTTCCGTGCTGCGCCCGTCGTTTTCAATGGTGTCCGCGAGCTTGCGAACCACCTGTTTCCAACCCTGCACATGGGAGAAGAGGGAGATGTTGCCGTCCCCGTCCGCACCCATGATGGGGCGGATATGCAGCGTTGAGATGATGGTTGCAGTGATGCGGTTGAGTCTGCCGTTCTTCAGCAGATTATCGATGTTGTCCAACACAAAGAACGTGCGCATCTCCTTGATGAAATGCTCCACCTTTTGAATAATTTCGGAACGCTGAAGGCCCTCTTCGATGAATTTTCGAATCTTCATGACGATGAGCACTTCGGCGGCGGCTGCGCTGCGCGAGTCAAAGACATGCACCTTTGCGCCGGATTCCTCCGCAATGCTCTTGCCCGCCATCGCGGAGGCATAGGAGCCGGAGAGGCTGCTCGATAGTGTAACGGCGAATGCTTCGCCGGTGCCAAAGGCTTCGGCGTAAAGTCCCGGAGCGGGTGCGGCAGAACCCACGCGACCCTTGCAGGCGTGCATGCGGCGCATGAAGTCCGGCACGTCAAGGTTTTCGTCGTCCGTATAGGATTCTTCTCCGAGCGTGAGCGTTAAGGGAACGCTTTTCACGCCCCATTCGGTGCGGAGTTCGTCCGTCAGGTCACAACTGCTATCGGCAACAAGGGTATATTTCATATGATATTTACTCCAAATTCACTGGCCTCATGCTATGCGGGCGCGCGTCTACAAAACCGCGCATAGAGAGGGAATGTGCCATTCTATCAATCCTTCCTCAAACAAAGTTCAATGCAACTTCAACAAATTCTCAACAAGAACGGCTGTGTTTGATGATTGTTCTGCCATAAATGCCGCAAATTCGCAACAGACACGGTTCTGCATGATGATTGAATCAGGGCAAAAATAAAAAAAGCAAAAAGCAGCGTAAAAATGCAAGCAAAAAAACAGCCGAATCTTCACGATTCCGGCTGTTGAATCAGAACTGTGGCAGGCCCTTATGCCGCGGGCGGCAAGGCGGACTTGAGCGCGACCAAAATTTCGGTTCCCTTGCCCTCTTTGCTGCGGATTTCAATGGTGCCGCTGCAGAGGGTTACGATGCGCCGTACCAACGCGAGCCCCAAACCGCTGCCCTGCGTCGTATGGGAATGTTCGCCTTGATAAAACTTGTCAAATGCATGCAGGCGTACTTCTTCGGACATGCCGATGCCGGTATCCTTGATGCGGACGATGATGGCGCCTTCCAACTCCCGGCAGCCGATGGAGAGCGTTCCTCCGGGTTTGGAGAACTTGATGGCATTGTCAATGAGATTACTCCAAACCTGCGCGAGCAGCGATTTGCTGCCGTAATACTGTGTTGCCTCCAGCGCGAGGTCGATGTTTAGCTCCTTTTCCTCCCATAGCGGCTCATAGCCCAGCAGCACGCGGCGAATTTGCTCGTCGAGCATATAGCTTTCCTTTTGCAGCACGATCTCCTGGTTTTCCAGCTGCGAGAGAGACAGGATGCTCTGTGTAAGCTTGCCGAGGCGGCTCGTGTTTTCCAGAATGCGGGAGACGTATAGCGCTTGCTCTTCGCGGCTCAGTCGTTCGTCCTGTAGCAGTGTCGCATAGCCCTCAATGGCGGAGAGCGGCGTTTTAAACTCGTGGGAAACATTGCTCACAAAATCGGTGCGCAGGGTTTCGGTATTGCTCAGCTCCTTGACCATGATGTTGAAGCTGGTCGCAATCTCTTCAATCTCTTTTGCGATGCTTTTTTCTTCCAGCCGGACGGAAAAGTCTCCGCGCGCGACCTTCTTTGCCGCGTCGTTGATCTTGATAACGGGCGAGAGCATCTTCGTGGAGACATAGGCCGCGATACCGATGCCGAGTATCGTGGTGAAGATGCCGATATAGGTAGAGGATGTGATCACAGCTGTGAGCGTTCCAATCTTCAGCTTCAGCAGAACATAGATAATGCCATAGGTGAGCACCATCGACGCGGTGATGATGCCAGCGATGAGCACGGCGAAGATTTGCGCCGCGCGGGGACGCGCTTTGATTTCCGGCAGTTTAGGCATGCTTTTTTACCGCCTTGTAGCCCAAGCCGCGTATGGTTACGATTTCAAACAGCGCATTATCCTTAAAACGCTCCCGAAGGCGACTGATGTGCACGTCCAGCGTATGCGGGTCGCTCTCTGTGTCCATGCCCCATATTTCATCCATAATCTGTTGTTTGGTGAAGACGCGGCTGGGGTTGGAGAGTAGTTTGTAGAGGATATAAAACTCCTTTTGCGGCAAAACACTGCAATCCCCGCTGATGCAGACCGTTAGGTCGTCGTAGCGGAGTTCGGCGTTCTCAAACTGGATTTTCTTTTCGTTGACGATCTGCGCGCGCTTTAATAGCGCGTTGATGCGAAGGATCATCTCGTTGACATTGACAGGCTTGACCATATAGTCGTCCGTCCCCGCGAGAAAACCGCTCTGCATATCTTCAAACGTGTCCTTTGCGGTAATCATGAGCACGGGCATGTTCATGCCGTTGCTGCGCAGGCTTTTGACGAACTCAAAGCCATCCATGTTCGGCATCATGATGTCCGTCACTACAAGGTCGATATACTGTTTTTCCAATACATCCCAGGCGTCCGCGCCGTCCCGCGCTTCGTGATAGACGAAGCCGTTCTTTGACAGTACGGTACAAAAAAGTTCCCGCAGCGCCCGGTCATCCTCCACGACTAAAATGTGAAACATATCTTCCCCCTGAGATTATCAAACAAACTGAACGAGTGCGCCACCATTGCGCACCGAGAGATACGATAGCAAAACAGCGTCAATTTTTCCTCAAATCTGTATGAATGGTCTAGAAAACTGCCACGAAGCGCGATTTTGCAGCGAACCGGGACATATTAGCAAAACAGGTCACAATCCTCCGGCATGCCGTTAAAGAACACGACCAGTCGACCATCACCCACCGAAATTTCCGCTGATTCTCCCGTGAATGCGTTGCTGACGCCCAGCGGGTTATCGTCCGTCAGCGTTGCGTTGTTCAGCCCGTAGGAAAGGCCGCTTTCATAAACTCCGTGCGCAATAGCCCCATAGGAAAAGACCGAGACCGTGCCCGAAAGCCCTTCCCGAAACCGGATGGATTCGCTTTCGATCATCGTGATGGTTTCGCCCTCGGCAATCAGCGCGCCGCGCGCGCCGTTTGCGCAGATGCAGGCGAGCGTTTGAATATTTGCCATGGTGTGATCCAGCCTGCCGCCAACACCGCCGAGCAGAAGGAAGCGGGTGTAACCGCGCTTGAGCCCTTCCCGAATGGCGAGCATAGTGTCCGTGTCGTCCTTTCGCGTTGGGTGGTGCACGATGTTCTCTCCCGCGGGAATATAGCCGAGCGAGTCAAAGTCCCCAACCACAAGGTCGGCTTTTACGCCGCCAAGCTGCGCATAGCCGCCATCCGCTGCGATGACCAGATCGCCGCGCTTGGGAATCAACGGATAGGTCTGCGGCAGTGCGCAGACAATGTAGCAGACAGGTAAATGAATCATCTTATTCGTAGTTATATCATGTTTTACTGTATTCGAAAAGGGGATATCCGTGCCAAATATGTCCGCCTTGTCCGGGTCAATCGGCGGAAAATCGGCGGTTTCTTTGGCAAATGATGTGGTATAATAGCGCTTATGAGTCAGCTGCACAACGGTGTGGTGAGAGGGGAAACGAGCGAATTGCCGGGTTTATTTGAGCGGAACGAATTTGACGCCTTTACCGCTGTGGATGTGGAAACGCCCAACCGCTATTCCCGCTCGATTTGTTCCATCGGCATTGTTCGCGTGGATGGCGAGGGAGAACCCGTCCGGCTGCACTATTTGGTGAACCCGTGTGATGAGTTTGATATTGCAAATATTGCGATTCACGGCATCCGCCCCGCGGATGTAGAGAACGAGCCAAGCCTCTATGAACTCTGGCCCACGATAGAGCCGTATTTTACCGGCAACCTTCTGGTGGCGCATAATGCCTTGTTCGATCTTCCGGTGATTCGAAAAGCGCTTTTGAGAGAGAATCTCTTTGCCGAAAACTGGCGCTATGTCTGCACGCTGGAAAAATCCCGTAGGCATATCCCAAAGACGACCTTTGGCAGCCATAAGCTCAACGATCTTTGTGCAGGACTCGATATCCCGCTGGAGCACCACCACAATGCGCTGGATGACGCGCTTGCCTGCGCTAACCTATATGAGTATTTACGCATGCGATATGGCATTTCCGGCCAGGATATCAAAATCTATCGTTAAACGCCTGTATTCTACGTTTTTGCATTCGGTCAAGATATCAAAAATTGATCGCCAACATCCGTGTTTTCTGTTTCGCAAGAAGCAAAAAATAAATAAACCACACGATTAGGAGGAATCAGTTCTCAATGGACGACCCTGGGCACCCTAGTATTCCACTCGAAGAGATTGACCCCGACAAATGCTACTTTAACCCCGGCTGCGCAATGAGCCTTTATAAGCCGGAGGCGGTAGACGAAATTCTCCACATGCTCAACCGCCGGTTTCTGCCGACGAAACTGCACACCACCTGTTGTCGACATGAGCCGAACCTGCCAAAGGGTTCGACCATCATCAACAACTGCGCAGGGTGTGACCGCAGATTTCGCTCGCTCTACGACGGAATCCAGACCATCTCCCTCTGGGAGGTGTTGGATGGAATTCCCGCCCTGCCGCTGCCAACCTACGACGGGTTGCAGCTCTCGGTGCACGATTCCTGCTCCTTCCGCAAGAAGCCGCAGGTTCACACCGCAGTGCGGAGTCTTTTGGATAAGATGCATATCGAGGTTGTCGAGAGCGAGTTTTCCGGCACAAGGTCGGTCTGCTGCGGAGATAATTTTTATCCGCATGTATCCATTGAAGAAGTGACCGCGTTTCAAAAAAAGCGCGCGGCGCAGATGCCCTGCCAGGATGTGGCGGTCTATTGCGTCTCCTGCATCAAGTCCATGCATATTGGCGGCAAAACGCCGCATCACATGATGGA
>JAEWYV010000161.1 GCA_023458615.1 Bacillota bacterium | reverse complement strand
TTTCGGCGTATTCCGGTGCCTTTTCCTTTACGGTTTCCGCCGCGCCGGAGACGGCATCCTTCGCCTTTTGAACATACTCCGGTGCTTTTTCCTTTACGGTTTCGGCGGCGTTGGTGACGGCTTCCTTCACGTCATCCGCGGTTTCTTTCGCCTTTTGCGAAAACTCCGGCGCCTTTTGTTTGATTGCGGCGGAAGCCTCCTGATACACCTCGACGGTGGCCTTTTTCACCTCTTCGAAGTAGTCCTTTGCATCCACCTTGCCATCGCCGTTCACGTCCTGAACGCCGTTGGGATTGTTTTCCTTTACCTGCTCGGCAACCTTAACCGCCGCCACCGTTGCGCCGGCAGTAACGCCGATGCCCAATAATCTTTTCAAGAAACCCACGATAGTGCCCTCCCTGTTTTTTCTTCATTATATGCCGGGAAAATACCGCTTTCAAGCGTGTGTTACATAATGACTATACAATGTCACGAAAGCGTCAATAATGGAGACTGTAATAAAAAAAGGTTGCGCCAGAGGGCGCAACACGGCGTCACGAAAGCGTCAATAATAGAGACTGGAATCAAAAAAAGACTGCGCCAGAGGGCGCAACACGGCGTCACGAAAGCGTCAATAATAGAGACTGGAATCAAAAAAAGGTTGCGCCAGAGGGCGCAACACGGCGCAACGAAAGCGACAACAATAGAGACTGGAATAAAACAAAGAGGATCGCGCCAAACGACGCGACCCGCTTTTTAACTTCAATAGAAACCCATTATTTGCCGAACAGGGCGAGCAAAACGCCAGCCGCAACGGCGGAGCCGATAACGCCCGCAACATTCGGGCCGATGGCATGCATGAGCAGGAAGTTGGTCGGGTTGGCCTTCTGGCCTTCCAGATGGGAGACACGCGCCGCCATCGGGACGGCAGAAACGCCCGCGGAACCGATGAGCGGATTGATCTTGCCCTTGGAAAGCACATACATCAGCTTGCCAAGCAGCAGGCCGCCGACGGTGCTGAACATAAACGCCAGCAGGCCAAGGCCGATGATCATCAACGTCTCGGGACGGAGGAAGGTATCCGCCGCGGCGGTTGCGCCAACCGTAACACCGAGGAAGATGGTGACGATGTTGATCAGCGCATTCTGCGCGGTTTCGGAGAGGCGCTCTACCACGCCGCACTCACGGAAGAGGTTGCCAAGCATCAGCATACCAATCAGGGGCGCAACGGACGGGAGCAGCAGGATGGTCAGGATGGAGACGATGATCGGGAAGCAAACCTTCTCAATCTTGGAGACCGGACGCAGCTGCACCATGACGGTTTCGCGCTCCTTCTTGGTGGTCAACAGGCGCATAATCGGCGGCTGAATGATCGGGATCAGCGCCATATAGGAATATGCCGCAATCGCGATTGCCGGAAGCAGATCCGGCGCGAGCCGCGTGGTGAGGTAGATGGCGGTGGGGCCGTCCGCGCCGCCGATGATGCCGATGGAGGCCGCTTCCGCAGGCGTAAAGCCGAGGGAGTTGGCGATAACGAACGCCGCCGCGATGCCGAACTGCGCGCCAGCACCGAGGAAGAGGCTGCTGGGGCTTGCAATCAACGGACCAAAGTCGGTCATGGCGCCGATGCCGAGGAAGATCAGCGACGGGTAAATGCCGAGTTTTACGCCCTGATAGAGGTAATAGAGCAGTCCGCCGGGTTCGGAATCGGTTGCGTGATTCATCAGTCCCGTCAGCGGCAGGTTTGCCAGCAGCATGCCAAACGCGATTGGCAAAAGCAGCAATGGTTCAAACTTCTTCACGATGGCCAGATAGATCAGCACCAGGGAAACGGCAATCATGACCATATACTGCCAGTTCATCGCGGCGAAGCCAGACATATTCCAAAGATCTTTTAGTGCTTCAATTAACATTGGTTTCTCCTTATCGCTCTAGCGCTGTGTTATCGAGTGGCTTTTCTGTGCTTGGACGAATGCTCCGCTGTTTCCACGATCAGTGAGAACAACGAGACAAACAGATACAGCGCAAAGAGACCGACAAACACGATGACCATTAAAAATAAGGCGACGAGCAAACTATCGACGAATGACATAGTACTTCCCTCACTTTCCTTTGGCAGTTGCCAGATATAAAGAAAGGGTGGGGCTTCAAAATGAAGCCTCCACCCTGAGCTTCCAAACTTGAAAACAAAGCAAAACGCTTAGTCCAACCGGAAAAACAATATATAGTTGAAATCTTGAAAATCATATGCCAAATTGAGGTACGTGTCAATATATCCGTACACGAAAATCGATAAAAATTTCTTGAGTCGGAGGGCGCTGTCTAAAATAGATTTTTCTTGCGAGATGTGTCCCGATGCGGCATGATAGATTTGAATAAAACACACCTAAATTGGAGGCGGCGGTATGTTTGAAATCTGCGTTTCCCCGCTGACAAGAGAGATGCTGCTCATGGCGCAGGAAGGGCCGCCGGAGCGTGTTGCGCTCATCTCAATTATGAACCACAAGCGCGATTGTCTGGTGCGATATCCTGCCGAGCGGGTGCTCAGGCTTTGCTTTGACGACGCGGAAGACAGCCGCTTCTGGCAAAACCTCATGACCGAGGAACAGGCGGACGCAATCTGCGCGTTTGTGCTGCACTACGGTCGGGAGATCGACTGGCTCATCGTGCACTGCTCGGCGGGTGTCTCCCGCAGCCCCGCGGTCGCGGCGGGCATCCTCGGCGGCTTGCGGCAGGACGAGAGCGAGATTTGGAACAATCCGGACTATCAGCCAAACCTGCTTGTCTACCGGCTGGTGCGGGAGGCATTTGACCGCGGGGTGCGCTGGAAAGATCGGCGACAAATCTAAAAGCATAACAAAAAAGGCAGCCGGCAAACGAATCGCCTGACTGCCTTTGTTTTTTTATATTTGTTTTTTTATATGTGTTGCTATGCTTTGGCTCTCGCCGAGAGAAAATAGAACACCGTGGCGAGCAGCTGCGCGCCGACGGAGACGGCGATCATTGCCGGCAGGCTGATATCATACAGCGCGCCTAGCAGCCAACTGCCAAGAAACCAGAACACGCCAAACACGCACTCGAAAATTCCATAGCCCGTTGCGCGGCTGGACTTAGGGACAAGCCCCGCGACCGCCGCCTTTAACACGGACTCCTGCGCGCCCATACCGATGCCCCAGAGCCCGATGCCGATGAGCAGCGCGGCGTTGCTATGCGCACCGAAGATCAAGAGCGAGAACGGCGCGGCAAGCGCGGTTGCAACCACGAGCGCGGCGACGCCTTTTTTATCGTAAAACAAGCCGAACACCAGCGCGGAGGCGGCGTCGATCAGCATTGCGCCCGCGTAGAGCAGGGGGAGCGTACCGCTGTTGACGAGGGAGCCAGTGTCCTGCAGTCCCTGCGAAACGCCGATGAATGTGCGCGAAACATGCATGATAATCAGCGAATAGTCGATAAACCCAAACGCAAAGAGGCTGATTCCGCCAAGGTACAATAAAAATTTCTTATCCAGCCGAAACGGGATATACTCCTTGGGTTCCGGTTCAAACTGCTCCGGATTGGGGAACTTGCGCTTGGTGAACACGAGCATGACCATGGTCGCCACCGCCGGGATGAGCAGCACGGCAAAGCAGAACGAATAGAGCCGGAAGGTGGAGCCCTCCGTTTTGAACAGCATGACGAGATAGAGTAGCACGGGGCCTAAGAACGCGCCGATCTGATCCAGCATTTCCTGAATGGCAAAGCTCTTGCCAACGCCCTCCTGCGAGGCGGCGAAGGACATCAGCGTGTTTTTCGCAGGCTTTTTTATCGCCTTGCCGATGCGCTCGATGACGATCAATGCGCCCGCGAGCACCCAGCCGTGTTCGCCGACGAGGGCGAGCGCGGGAACAGCGAGCACGTCGATGGCGTATCCTAAGATCGTCATCGGCCAATACTGCTTCGTTTTGTCGGTGAGCCTGCCAAAGACGAAGCGAAGG
>JAEWYV010000160.1 GCA_023458615.1 Bacillota bacterium | reverse complement strand
GAACTTCCGGCGGGGTGCAGATTGCGCTCTATGTCATCGGTTTGACCGTGTTTGCGATCGGGTTCACGTTTGAATCGGTGGGCGATGCGCAGCTGAAGGCGTTTTTGCGCGATCCGGCGAACAAGGGCAAGATTATGACAGGCGGACTCTGGCGCTATACGCGTCATCCGAACTACTTTGGCGAAGCGACGATCTGGTGGGGCATCTTCCTCATTGCGCTCAGTGGCGGCGTTTCGCCGCTTGCTGTGATAGGGCCGATTACGATCACCGTGCTCTTACTGTTTGTCTCCGGCGTACCATTGCTGGAGCGGGATATGAAGAACCGCCCCGGTTATGCGGAATATGCCGCAAAGACGAGCATCTTTGTCCCCTGGTTTCCAAGAAAATTAACGTAAAAAATAAAGAATGGGAGGCACTTATATGAAACTCTCTCTGACTTGGGTCGATCTCAGGAACTACGGCATCATGCTTGGCATCTTCCTCGTCATCGATTTTATCTGGCTGACCGTCATCGCCAAGTCGCTCTATGCGCAGCATCTGGGGTATCTGATGGCACCAAAGGCGAATCTGCTCGCCGCACTGATCTTCTACCTGCTCTTTGTGGTCGGGTTGCAATATTTTGTGCTCAATCCCGCGCTCCTGAACGGCAACCGGGTTTCGGTGCTGCTTTCGGGCATGTTCTTCGGACTTGTGACCTATGCGACCTATGACCTGACCAATTTGGCAACCGTTAAGGATTGGCCCGTGCTCATCACGGTGATTGACCTGATCTGGGGCAGCTTTGTGAGCGGGATCACGGCGCTATTGAGCTTTTTGATCATCCGGCAGATTTGATCCGAAGACTACTGCCCCGATCAACGGGTGTGCTATACTTTCGCTATGGAACGAGTGGATGATTTACAGCACAATGGCCTGGTACTCTATCAGGATACGGACTACGCCTGCTTTAACGCGGATGCGCTGCTGCTAACAGGGTTTCTTCGCCTGACGCGGCGGGATTCGGTGGTGGAGCTTGGCTCCGGCACAGGGGTGGTCTGCGTGCTCGGCGCGGATAACACCAAAGCGCAATTTTACGGCATAGAGCGGCAAGCGCGTCTGGTAGAGCTCGCGCAAAAGAGCGCGACCCAAAACGGTCAGCAGATTCGGTTTTTGTGTGCGGATGTTGTCGATGCGCCGGAATTGCTTGGGCGCGGGACATTCACCGCCGCGGTGATGAACCCGCCGTATTTTACGAGCGGGGAGGAGAGCCCGAACCGCTCCCGATCCATCTCGCGACATGATGCGGGAGATACGCTCGGCCTCTTTTTGCGCACCGCATTTCAACTGCTCAACAATGGCGGTCGCCTGTTTTTAATCTATCCGGCGGATGCGCTGGTTGATCTGATGCAGGCGCTACGTGCCGAGCGGCTTGAGCCAAAGCGTATGCGGCTTATCTATTCGGATGGACGAGATGACGCGCTACGGGTGCTGATTGAGGCAAAAAAACTCGCCAGGCCCGGGCTTATCATCGAACCGCCCGGAAAGATCAACGACATACCATAAACAAAGGGACCGTCCAATCAAAGACGGTCCCTTGCGTTTGTATGGTATGCGGTGTTTCTATATCAGCAGGTTTTATTCTTAATCAGGTCAAAGCAAACGTCAAACACGCTGTCGCGCATTTCGCACATGACGGAGCCGATGCCGTCGTCAGTGACATACGAGGTCATGCCGGTGGAATAGTTGGTTACCACACCGATTGCGGAATAGTTCATGCCCAGCTCACGCGCAAGCGGCGCTTCCGGCACGAGCGTCATGCCGATAATCTGCGCACCGAGCATGCGAATCATACGCACTTCCGCTGCGGTTTCAAAGCGAGGGCCTTCGACGCAGGCATAGATCGCTCTGCCGGAATAGGGAATCTTTCGCTGCAAAATGAGCTGCTCTAATGCATCGTTGAGCTCCGGATTGCATACATCCTCCATGCCTGTGTGCAGGGCAAGGCGATGCTCCCGCTCAAAGGACACCGGACGATTCTTGGTCAGATCAATAAAATCGTTGATGAGACAAACCGTTCCGAGTTTAAATCCATAGTCACATGCGCCGACGGCGGAGAGGCCGATGATATGGGTAACCCCAAGCATATGCATCGCGTAGATATTCGCGCGGTAGTTGATATCCGGCGGATCATGGCGAAAGAGCACGCCGTGGCGATAACGGAAGATAACCTCCTGCCCGCAGTCCAGCATGCCGCGAAAGATGACCACGTCGCCGTATGGCGTGCCGATGGCTTCTTCACGGTAAGGTATGGGCAGCGCTTCCATGTTCGTGCCGCCAATGATCGCGTACTTCATAAACCACATCACCTCCGCTAGACTATACCATAGGCTTGTGAAAAAGTGTATACTAAAAGCACACAATGCAGAAGAATTCATAAGCGGGTGCGCCGGAGCGAACAAGCGCCCGCATCAATGGACAAGGAGTGACGACATGCTAAGAGCGGATCACGATCTCGCGTTTCTATTCCAGTTTGAAAACATTGCCTGGTATGCGGACGGAAAAGTGCGAATTCTCGACCGTCGGGTTTATCCCGCGCGGGAGGAATTTGTAACCTGCTCCACCCATCAGGAGGTCGCTCAGGCGATTACGGACATGGTGACCCAGAGCTACGGCCCCTTTCACGCGGCGGCGATGGGCATGGCGCTTGCGGCCTATGAGTGCCGGGATAAGAGCGCCGCAGAGCAGAAGGCGTACTTAAAGGGTGCGGCAGACATCATCGCCAATGCGCGGCCGACCACAGCGCGTAAAATGCGCGTTTGGACGGACGACAGCGAGCGAGACGCAAGCGAAGCAATCGACGCGGGGAAGAGCGCCTGCGATGCGATTATGCAGGGCGCAATCGCGCGGTTTTCACGCCGATACGACCGCTTTGACCGCGAGGCTCGGTACTTTATCGAGAAGATCCCGAAAAATCCCACCATCATGACACAGTGTTATGGCGACGCGGATCTGGGTATGTTGCTGCGCGCGCTGCGTGAGCGCGGCGACGAAGCAAGGTTTTTTACGCCGGAGACGCG
>JAEWYV010000159.1 GCA_023458615.1 Bacillota bacterium | reverse complement strand
GATCGAATCATCGTCGGTGAGGTGCGCGGCGGCGAAGCGCTGGATATGTTACAGGCCATGAACACGGGTCACGACGGCTCCCTGACCACCGGCCACGCAAACACAACACGCGATATGCTTGCCCGTCTGGAGACCATGGTTCTGATGGCGGGCATGAACCTGCCCCTTTCGGCTATCCGCCAGCAAATCGCCTCCTCGATTGACATCATCGTGCAGCAATCCCGTATGCGCGACGGCAGCAGAAAGATCATCAGCATCAGCGAGGTGGTCGGCATGGAAGGCGATGTAATCGTCACGCAGGAAATTTTCATCTATGATATGGGCGACGGGCGCACACCCGGAAGATTCCGCGCAACGGGCATCAAGCCGCGCTGCGCCGAGAAGCTCATTGCCGCCGGCGCCGGACTCAAGGATGAATGGTTTAATTAAGCAGTTATGATTGGGTATATGCCACAGATTGATTTGAGACTCACCGTGAAAGATTGTTTGGAAAGGAGGCGCATCGCATGACCCGAATTTTGGTCGTTATCGCTTGTGTGGTTGCTTCCTATTTCATTTTCTATATCATAGCCATGGCGCGCACCAAAGAACGGCGCGCAATGGATCAGCGCGTTCAAAATCTCTTTGACATTACGCCGGAAGAGAGCGCCGCGCGCCGTTCCAAAAGGGAGAAGAACAAACTGCGGCCCCGTCGTCTCGAGCAGATTGCGGACGAGCTGTATGTTGCAGGTGTAGCCCTCCGAGCGGAGGAGTTTATTACCATTTGGGCCCTAACGGGTGCAGTCATTCCTGCCATCGCGTTGTTTCTTGGCGCTTCTACGAGTATTTGCATCGGTTTGGTCATCCTCGGCGGTGCCGCCCCCATCACTTGGGTTACGATCAAGCGCAACAAGCGTCTCGCGCTTTTTGGAACACAGCTGTCCGATGCTCTGACCATCATCTGCAATGCTCTGCGCGTTGGTCAATCATTCCAAACCGCTATGAAGAGCGTTGCAGACGAGATGGAAGAACCCATCTCGCGTGAGTTTATGCGCGTCTACCGCGAAACACAGTATGGCATGCCGCTTGAAACCAGTCTTGCGCGGCTCGTTAGCCGCACCAAAAACTCAGATCTTGATTTAGTCTGCTCAGCGGTAGTGATTCAGCGGCAGATCGGCGGAAATCTTGCTGTCATTCTGGAGAATATTTCGGGAACCATCAACCAACGCATCCAACTGCGTGGCGAGGTAAAGACGATGACCTCCGCCGGACGGCTCAGCGGCTATATTGTTGGTGCGCTTCCGGTCTTAATCATCGTGTTCTTGATGTTCTTAAACCCGAACTATATCGATATGTTTTTCACCACGTCGTCCGGACGCATGATGCTGGTCGTCTGTGTGGTGATGGAGGCAATCGGTTTCTCCATCGTCCAGAAAATTGTCAATATCAAGATGTAGAAAGGAGCGCGCGGCATGCGGCTTGTTGTCCTAGTCTCCACAATCGCGGTGTTTCTCTGTTTGCTCGCGCTGCTCAGTGGTTTTGGCAGGCGGATGGATCTCATGCGTCGCCGCTTTTCGCAGGTTCAGGAGACAGAGCGTATCTATAGCGACGAGGAGCTGAAAAAGTCGTTCTCCGAGCGCGTGATCCGGCCGGTCATGAACCAGGTCACAAACATGGTTCGCCGCTCGGCCGGAAAGCGGGCGAATACGGAGCCCAGCAAGGCAAACCAAAAACTGGAGAAACAGATCAAGGCTTCCGGTCTTCCGGTTACGTTGCAGGAGTATAATTTCATCAAGAGCATGCTCACGCTCCTGTTTCTTGTTGGCGGAATCGTCGTCTTCCTGCTCGTGCCAATCGACATCACCTATCGGTTGCTGATCATGATGGTAATGGCGAACATCCCTGTGCTTGGTTCGAGTTTTTTTCTGCGCTCCCGCGTGAAAGCACGCAAAGAATCCATCTCGCATGATCTGCCGGATGTCATGGACGTCCTGGTCGTGAGTTTAGAGGCAGGATTGGGGCTGGATTCCGCAATTGTGCGGCAATATGCCAAGAATAAGAATATCGTTCTTACAGAGTTGAATAATGCCATCCGCGAAGTGCAGATGGGGGTCCCTCGCAGAACGGCTCTCAAAGAGATGGCGGATCGTTGCGACGTAAAAGAGATGACGGTGTTTGTCACCGCTTTGTTGCAGGCGGATCAGTTGGGCACCTCGGTCAAGAGTGTGTTGCAGGTGCAGTCCGAGCGGCTCCGCATCGAGCGGAAACAGTCCATCCAGGCCAAGGCGGCAAAGGCACCCATTAAGATCATGCTCCCGACGGTTGTGTTTATCTTCCCTGTCATCTTCATCATTCTGCTTGGCCCTGCCGTAGTGGATATGGTGGCGACGTTTGGTAAATGAGGTAACCCATATGAAACTACTCATCATCCGGAAAGCCGGAGAACCCGTTGCCACCGTGTGGCACGCAAAAGGATATTTCTCGCGGTTGCGCGGTCTATTGGGCCGCAAACTGGAGCCAGACGGCGGGCTGATGCTCACGCCGTGTTCCTGCATCCATACGATTGGAATGGGATATGCAATCGATGCCGTCTATCTGGATCGAGCAAATCAAGTTCTACGCGTGGATCACGCAATTGCCCCCGGCAAGCTATGCAAAGGACAGCATGGTGCGCGGCATGTTTTAGAGCTGCCGGCAGGTGCGGCAGCATTGCGTAACATTTCACCGGGCGACGTTCTGGAGGTAACCCATGGATGAACGACTAGACCGAAGCGAACGCGGAATCGACTCGTTGCGCAGCCGTATGGATGCGGACGCGCGGTTTCGGCGCGCCATCTCCGGCTATGACCCACAGGATGTGCGGGCATATGTCGAGAATGTGAAACGGATTTTTTCGCAGCAGGCGGCGGCTGCCAAGCAGGAGCAGGAGTATCTGATTGCGCAGTTAGACTCTACCAAAAGCGAGCTGCAGGCAAGAAATTGCGGCATCAAGAAACTAAAGGATCTCCTACTGGAGCGAGAAGCGCAGTTAAACACGGCAAATGCGCGCATCAACACGCTGCTGCAGGCTGTGAAATCCCACGGTGCGGAGCGCGAAGAACTCGAGCGGCTGCGTCAGGAAATTGCCACAAACGGCAACGCGGAGCGTCTGCAGGCGCTTGAGCGCGAAGCGCAGCAACAGCGCGCCGCAGTCGCGCAGGCGACAAACCTTGTAGAAACCTGGAAGGCCGAGCGTGAGCGTCTGCTCGTAGAAAACGAGCACCTGCGGCAGGAAGTAAGCTATCTGCGCTCAGTTACAACTGGGCCAGCGCCGGAACAGGCGAGCGCGCAGTTCTATGCCGCCCCGGCACACACCGCAGCTCAGATGCCTATCCGCCAGCCGTATCCGGACGTTATCGCCGCCGAGAGCAGATTTGTCCCGCAGCCTGCTGCACCGCAACCTATGCCCTCTCAGCCGGTAGTATCACAACAAAAGGATTTTGCACAGATTGCGGATCGGCTTGCCACCATGTTTGCCGAAGCGTATCAGTTGGTCAGTCAGTATAGAACTGCGCAGGAGCCGCAGCCCGAACCGCAACCGCAGCGTCCGGCGCAACCCTACATGCAGATTTTGCGCCCCGACGGCGCAAATGCGGACAACGGTTACGTTCGGAAATAAGCGTGTCGATCTATGGATGCTTATGTCCACCACGCGCAGTTGGCCAGGCCGGACGCGGTCTTGTCCCTGCGCGTTTTTATTGCAACACAGAGAGGCCTTTTTCCTTTAGTTGGGTAAATGGATAAACGAGGTTAAGACATGAAGCAAAAGGCGATCACAACGGTAAGCATGCGGCAGGGCTCCCTGGGGCAACTGTTAGCGCCCCCCGCGCGCCCCGTCGAGCAAAGAGGCCGCCTGTTGCTGATGCTCCTTCTGTTTCTGCCATGCCTGTTCCTTTTTCCAGCGCTGGATAACGATCTATGGTTTTTGCTCGCCAGCGGGCGATATGTCCTCTCAAATGGCATCCCGATGGTGGAGCCGTTTACGATGCACCATAACATGGCGTTTGTCATGCAGCAGTGGCTCTCCTCCGTCGTATTCTGGCTGGTATATTCCAATCTTGGTGCATACGGCATCTTTGCGCTGACCTGCATTGTCTTTGCCTGTATTGTTCTGGTCACTTACCGGATGGCAATGCTCCTCTCCAATCACAATTTCCTCGCCGCTTTTCTCGCAACCATGCCCGTATCGGTTTTGCTTACGCAGTTTTTATTCACGCGCCCCATCATGTTTACACTGCTGATCCTGCTATCGGAGCTCTATTTTTTAGAGCGCTTTATCGCCGCGCAAAAGCCTGTTTGGCTACTGCCCTTGCCCATCCTCTCGGCGCTGTTAATCAATCTGCACGCCGCCATGTGGCCGATGCAATTTGTTCTCCTTTTACCATACGTCGTGGATTCGTTTCGTTTTCAAATCGGGCCGATTCGCGGGCAGGGATATGACAAGCGATCACTCTTTGCGGCAATCCTTCTGGTGCTCGCCGCAGGGTTTTGTAATCCATACGGGCTTCGGGCGATGACCTATTTGTTTCGTTCATACGGCTATTCCGAATTTGCGCAGATCAACGAGATGAAACCGGCCAATATCAATCTGCTGCTGGGCATGGTCATCTTTGCGAGTTTCTTTGGAATCCTAGCGGTATATCTCTTTCGTCAGCAGCGCACCACAAAGCTGCGTTATGCGCTGTTGACCTTCGGCACCGCGATTCTCGCGCTGTCGTCCGTACGAAATTTTGTTGTGTTCATCATCTGCGGAATCGTTCCGCTATCTTACATCTTACGGGATATCCATTTGCCGGTGGAACGGGCGAGAAGTGCCAGATCTGCATTGCGGCTTCGTGCCGTGTTGATCGTTCTCTTTATAATCGGGATTCTCTATCTGGCGCAGGCGCAGGTTGTCAGTCTCAGAAAAGCTTCCCTCCCGCCGCCGGTCGCCGCTCCCATCGATTATTTACTTCAGGAGAATGAGCCGGAGGATGTTGTGCTCTATACCGGTTATAATGACGGTGCCTATGCGGAGTTTATGGGCTTTTCACCCTATATCGACCCGCGGGCCGAGGTATTCGTCCCTAAAAACAACGGGACGGATAATA
>JAEWYV010000158.1 GCA_023458615.1 Bacillota bacterium | reverse complement strand
AACGCAGTGAGGATATCTACTCTATCCTAGCCATCCACGCACCCAACGGGGTTGAGTCCTATCTGCCCTACGGGTTTGACCTGATGCTCTCCGGGCACACGCATGGCGGGCAAATCATCCTTCCCGGCATCATGAACGGGCTCTATGCCCCCGGTCAGGGCATGCTGCCCAAGTATGGCGGCGGAAGATATGATTTTGATGATCAAACACTGATCATCAGCCGCGGTCTTGCGCGAAAGCCCTTCTGTTTACCGCGTGTGTTTAACCCGCCGGAACTCGTCTTGGTCGATCTCAACCCTCCCGTTCCAATCCATAAGAAACAAGCGGCGCGCCCTCCGGCGCGCCGCTTTTCGCTAGACTTGTTCCTCTGTTACTCGTAGTATTTTATCACGTCGTCAATCGGTTTTCGCGTCTTGTTCCGCAGTTGATCCGTCGCGGCATATCCAACCGCGAGAATCAGACGCACACGTGTGCTCTTTGGCAAATCAAAGAGTTCACGAATCTTCTGCTCATTGTGCCAGCCGATGATGCAGGTAGAAAGGCCCTGCTCCGTCGCCGCATAGCAAAACTGCGAGGCGGAGAACGCCACGTCGATTGGCGCGAAGTCCTGATCCTTGAATTTTTGGCTGAGTGTAACACGCGCCACGGTCGCCTCCTGCAACACAACCGCAAACGCAGGGCAGTTTTTGAGGAACTTGTTCATTCCAAGCTCCATCATCATCGGTCGTAGCTTTTCAGCCAACTCCGGATTCGTCACGATTAAGTATTTCCAAGGCTGTCCGTTGCAGGCAGACGGCGCGAGCCAGGCCGCTTGAGCACAGCGAACCAGCTTCTCTTTCTCCACCGGACGGCTTGGATCAAAATTCCGGCAACTCTCCCGCCGCTGAACCAGATCAAAATAATCGCTCATCGTGTTTCCTCCTTGGCCTTGTCAATCTTATCCAGCGTATCTTGCAGCATCAGCATGCGCAGTTCCTTCAAATAGGGAAATTCAGCCGCGTTTTCCAATGCATAGGTCTGCTGCAAGTCGTATTCCAGCGGCAGCCAGGTGGAAATATCACTCTCGTTGTGCTGTATGACGGCCTCCATCTTATCCAGCGCTTTATAAAGCCGCGCTTCCGGCGTTTCGTGCGCATCCATCTCGCCAAATAGCGTGGTCAACTCCGCGCGATGCGGTTCCGGCAAACAGGAGAGCAACGTTGCTACGGCGTTTTCCTCCGTTGCCTCATGCTCTTTGGTCTTTAAGAAGGATGGAATATCCCCCGTGATCGCCTCGCCAAAATCATGAATCAGGCACATACGAATGAGTTTGTTTCCATCTATTTCAGGAAACTCCGGTGCAACCAGCATTGCAAGCACCGCCAGTCGCCAGGAATGTGCCGCAACCGTCTCGGTGATTCCGCCGCGCGTCGTGCTGTGTCTTCCGTTGGTCTTTAGACATTCCAGCTTGCTTAAAAAATTCAACAATTCCCGTTGCTGCATGTTTTCTCCTCTGCATAATCGCGCATACTCTTGTTGCGATTCAACCTATACCATTGATCATAGCACAAACCTTTGCGCCTGCGTGCACAGGAAACCAAATCCTGCGCTTTTTTTTAAAAAAATCACTTGACTCTGACGTTACGTCATGGTTTATGATCATTTCAGGAGGTGAGGTTCACCATGCGTCTTACCATAGGAGCGCTGAGTAAGCTATCCGGCGTTTCCATCCGCGCACTGCATCATTATGACCAGATCGGGCTTCTGCGCCCGAGCGAAATCGCCAATTCCGGCTATCGATATTACGACGATGCGGCAATCGAGCGGCTCTGGCAAATTCTCTTCTTTCGGGAGTTGGATTTTCCGCTGAACGACATTGCCCAAATTCTTTCGTCCCCGGGGTTTGACAGGATGCGCGGGCTGGAGGAACACCGATCGCTGCTCTTGCAGAAGCGTGAGCGGTTGGATGCGTTGATCACACTCGTTTCCAATGCCATGAAAGGAGAGACAACCATGGAATTTAAGCCATTTGACACCAGCAAGATCGACGAGATGCGCGCAGAATATGCCGAGGAAGCCAAAGCACGCTGGGGTAATACGGATGCGTATCGCGAAAGCGAACGCCGCAGCGCGAAATACACCAAAGAGGATTTCGCCCGCCTGCAGGACGAAGCCGGCGAAATCTTTGCGGCCTTTGCCGCCTTCGTCGGAACCGATGCCGCGGATGATCGCGTACAGGCACTGGTCAAACGCTGGCAGTCGCATATCAGCGAAAGCTACTACACCTGCACCAATGAAATCCTCGCGGGACTCGGGCAGATGTATGTCCTCGATGAGCGATTTAGGAAGAACATCGATCAATACGGTGCCGGCACCGCGCAGTTGATGTCCGACGCAATCGCCGTCCACTGCGGCAAGTAAAGCGAACCAATAAAACAGGCGACACGGAATCAATCCGCGTCGCCTGTTTTTCTATGTGCAATCTTATTCTCCGTCCTGATGCATCTTTTTGCGGAACACCAAAACCGCGATAACGAGCACGACCACCGCATAACCGATGACCCACCACAGGTGCGGCATGATATTCGCATAATCTGCCGTAACCGCCGCGCGTCCGGCGTCCACTGCATGGGCAAACGGAAGCAGATAGGCAATTTTTTTGAATACGCCGCCAACTAGATTTAGGTCAAACCACGTCCCGCTGAGCCACGCGGAGAGGTTGGTCAGCAGCGCACCGCAAATTCCGCCAACCTGCTTGTCATTGAACACACTGCCGCAAAGTAATCCGATGCCGATAAAGAGCAGCGCTGCGGGCAGCGCAACGACGACACCCAACAGTACGTGAATCGTTAGCTGCATGCCGAGCAGACCCGCAACCAGATAGCAAAGCAACATCTGCGCCAGCGCCATTGGAATCAGCGGCAGCGTATAGCCGAGGATATAGTCCGCGGCGCGCATTGGCGAGGCGAAAAGACGCATCAGGAACGAGGTCGTTCGATCCTTGCTGATGAGCATTGCGGAAAACAGAGAAATAAACGATAACCCAAATACCGCAATGCCCGGCGTTAGTTGATCCAGGCGAAACAGATCGACAGGAATATTACTTTGAATTGCGGTCAGGAGCAGCAGCAAAATCACCGGAAATCCGAGGCCAAAGGCGAGAGTAAGCGCATCGCGCAAAATTTCCTTCGTATTTCTGTCTGAAAAAGCCATCATCGCATTCATGCAATCGCCTCCGCTTCCGTAGCCAACGCGATAAACGCGTCTTCAAAATTCTTTGCGCCTGTCTTCTGCGTCAGCTCGGCAACGGTACCCACAGCGACAAGGCTGCCTCTGGTCATGATGCCGACACGGTCGCTCAACGCCTCTACCTCCTCAAGATAGTGGGTGGTGAGAATAATGGTCACCTTCCCGTGCAGCTTTTGCACAACGCTCCAGAGCTCGCGCCGGGCTATTACGTCCAACCCCAGCGTTGGTTCGTCTAGAAAAAGTATCGTCGGCTCGGAGATCAGCGCCATGCCAATACTAAGCCTGCGCTGCATGCCGCCGGAGAGCGTCTTGGCCTTTTGTTTGTAGACCTCGCCCAGCCCCAACTGATGCGCAATCGTCTCCGCCTTTTCGCGCGCTGCCTGCTCACTCAGGCCATAGATGCGTGCCATCAGCGTCAGGTTTTCGCCAACGCTCAAATTGCGCGCAATCGCCGTCTCCTGTGGTGAGACGCCATTGTGCGCTTTCGCCCGCTGGGGATCGGTAGTGATGCTGTCGCCCAGCAGCAACGCGTCCCCCTCCGTCGGCGTCGCTAAGCCGGAGAGCATCTTGATTGTGGTGGTCTTGCCCGCGCCGTTTACGCCAAGCAGCGCAAACAGTTCTCCCGCCTGAACGTCTAAATTAAGATTCTTCACGGCGATCTTTGTGCCGTATTGTTTCGTAAGTCCCTTTGCCTGAATTGCAA
>JAEWYV010000157.1 GCA_023458615.1 Bacillota bacterium | reverse complement strand
AAAAAGAACGAATGTTTGTGTTTCTCGTTCTCCTTTACGAGGGGGTAATTCTCTGCTATAATCTCCGCATGAAATTGATTTTAGCAACGAACAATGCGCACAAGATGCGCGAAATATTTGAAATTCTGGGCTCGGAATATCCGGATATGATGACGCTTAAGCAAGCTGGTCTGGATATTGACGTGGTCGAGGACGGGGACACCTTTCAGGCTAACGCAATTAAGAAAGCGGAAGAAGTTCTCAAAGCCTCCGGATTTCCCGCGGCGCTTGCGGACGACAGCGGCATTATCGTAGATGCTCTGAACGGCGCGCCGGGCGTTTACAGCGCGCGCTATGCCGGAGAGGGACACGACGACGCGGCGAACAACGCGAAGCTCATGCAGGATATGGCGGGCGTTCCCTGGGGACTGCGCACCTGCCGGTTTGCCTCCGCCGTCGTGCTCGCGCGGGAGGGAAGGGAGACCATCTGCGTGCTCGGCACGGCGGAAGGATTTCTTTTAACCGAGCCTCGCGGAACCAACGGCTTTGGCTATGATCCCTATTTTTACTATCCACCGTTTGACAAATCCTTCGCAGAGCTGAGTGCCGAGGAGAAGAACGCGGTCAGTCATAGAAAGCATGCCTTGGAGGCGCTGCAGGAAGTTCTGCGGCGGGAAAAGGCGTGAAGCGAATCGCAGTGTTTGCGGACACACATAATATGTTTTCCCGCTTGCCGCTGGCGCTGGAAAAACTGGGGCATGTAGATATGCTCTTTCATCTAGGCGACTATGCCATAGATGCGGAGAAAATTGCAGCAGAGCTGGGCGGTGTGCCTTTTTTTGCGGTAAAGGGAAATAACGACGTCGGCTCCGTCTATCCGGAGCGGCGAATTGAGCGCGTGGAAGATGCTTGGATTATGCTGGTGCACGGGGATAAGTTTTATACCGTTGGACAATTGATCGACACCGCGCGGGAACAGAACTGTTCCGCCGTACTCTTCGGGCATACGCATGTGCCGCTTCTGCAGGCGGACGGAGAATTGCTTGTGATCAACCCCGGAAGCTTGTCGCTTCCGCGTCGGGGCAGTCGATCGTCTTGCGCAGTATTAGAGCTAGAGGGCAAGGATATCAACGTTAAGATGATTTCGGTGCTCTAGAACGAAAAACGAAGACAGCCTCCCGAAAGGGAGGCTGTTTGCTATCTGTGGTTTGATTATACAACGGGTATTTCTTCGCTCGCTTCTTCAAAAATCTCCTGCGAATAGCGCATAAAATTGGGCATTTCATCCACAGAATGGATGCCAAACTGGCGGAGAAATTTATCGGTTGTGCCAAACAGCGTCGGGTGGCCGACCACATCTTTTCGCCCAACCTCCACAATGAGGCCGAGTTTGACAAGCTGCGTTACCGCATAGTCGCAGCGAACGCCGCGCACACGCTCTACATCCGAACGCGTCACGGGCTGGCGATAGGCGATGACCGCAAGCGTTTCCAACAACGACTGGGAAACGCTCTTGGTTTCATCGGGATTGAGCAACTTTTTCACATCCTCAATATAGTCCCGATTGCTGACGAGTTGCGCTGTGTCGTGTGTTACCAATAGCTGCACGCCGCGCCCATCCGCTTGATAGAGAAATTCCATCTCACCCAATATGCTTCTTGCCGCCGGGAGAGGAATATCCAGCACGCGGGCAAGCTCCGTAATCGCCACGGGATCACCCGCGACGAAGAGCATGCACTCGATTCTGTGTTGAATGGTTTTATTATTGATCTGGCTTTCCATCGTTACCTCGAACAATCTGGTCAGTCTTCCGTTTCGTCCATGTATTCATAGTTGTCGTCATCCAGCATCAGTTTATCCGCGCTGATGCGAATTGGAGCAAACGGTTCCTTTTGCTTTAGCAGAATTTCGCCGCGCGCAATCATCTCCAGTAACGCCATAAACGTTGCGATGATCTCCATACGATCGGCGTAGGGCGTGAATAACTCTTCAAACGAAATGGCGGGCTTACTCTGCAATACCGCGCGAATCTTTGCCGTCTGCGAGCGCACGGTGTAGCGATCCGGATTGACGTGCTGGGAGCGGATGATCTCCGGCGCATCATGCTTTCGCTCTAGCATCTCTAGGAAGGCGGCAAACAGTCCGTCCATTGTTGCGCCATCAAGTGCAACCTCCTTTGGCGGGAGCGGGATATCCTCCGGCAGGCGGGCACAGCTGTTTTTTGCGTTATCAAAGAGGGTTTTGAGTTGCTCACTTGCCTCCTTAAAGGCTTTATAGTCACGCAGCTGGCGAATGAGCAGCGTCTCCGGATCTTCTTCGTTCTCGTCTTCTTTGGGCGGACGGGGGAGCAACTGGCGGGACTTGATATACAGTAGCGTTGCCGCCATGGTTAAAAACTCACTTGCTGTGTCCATGTCCAGCTCGTCGAGCTGATCCATATAGGAAAGATACTGTGCGGTTATCTCGGAGATGAAGATGTCCTTGATGTCCACCTCGGCTTCCTCGATCAGATGCAGCAGTAAGTCTAGCGGTCCTTCAAATTGTTGCAGTTGAACGGTATACGGCATGCGTTTTCCTTAAAAAAGATTGATAAACCACGCGGCAACCGTGAAGTAGCCGGAGGTGATGCCGGAAACAAGAAAACCCAACAGCGTGGATACAACGCCCGTGAGCAATAGTCCTAACAAAATCCACTGTCCATATTGGCGCAGGAACATGAAGAAACGGGGGATTTTGCGAATCAAAAGCGCCTCTAGAACATGCGATCCATCCAGCGGGTAGATCGGGATCAGATTAAAAATCGCAAGCGCGAGATTGATCGTGATGATCGACCCGAAGATACTCAAAAACGCATCGTTTGTGCCGAGTCCCCACTTTAATATGCCTGCCACATAGATAAACGAAAACAGAAATGCAGTGACAAGGTTCATAAAAATGCCGGCGAGAGAAACGATAATATCATCCCGCTTATAGTTTTTGAAGTTGCGCGGATTAACCGGGACAGGCTTCGCCCAGCCGAAACCAACGACCAGCAGCATCAGAAAACCGATGGGGTCGATGTGGGCAATGGGGTTTAGCGTCATACGGCCGAGGTTCCGCGCCGTCGGGTCGCCGAGGCGATAGGCAGCATAGGCGTGCGCCCACTCGTGCACGGTTAGACCGATGATGATGGCTGGCA
>JAEWYV010000156.1 GCA_023458615.1 Bacillota bacterium | reverse complement strand
TGATGATTGACCGAGGCAATGACGACGAGATTTTGCTTTCGTTATCTGGCATTTCGCTTCAGCGCGTGGGAGGTTCCCTATGATCAACAATATGAAAAAGATTGTCCTTGTCAGTGCAAGCCCGAAAACAGATCAGTCTTGGGCTGTTTCTGCTTTTCTTAGCAAGCGAGGCGAAAATATTCTGGGCGATGAAAATACGGTGGTTTCCATCATCCCCGTAAGACAAGTTCTCTTACATCATGATACTGCAAAAGCATATGCTGACTTATCGCAAGCGGATGCGATTATCCTGCTCTTCCCTCTCTATTTCTTCTGCATGCCTGCGATGTTAACTCGATTTTTGCAGGACTTTGCCGCCCAATATACGGCCACAAATCACAAAACCAGTGTTTATGCCATCGTTAACTGTGGTTTTCCAGAACCGGAAATCAACCGTGAGGCCATGCGCGTGGTTGCGTGCTTTGCAAAGCAAATGGGCATGCGTTTTGGCGGCGGCGTCATGGTCGGCTGCGGAGGGATGCTTCTGGGTGCAAAGGATGCGCCGTTTATGCGCCCCGTTTTTGAGCAGATTGATGGAATGCTGCTGCGCGCAAAGCACGATTGTTCGTCAAGTATGCCGGAGGAGCCAAAAATCTCGTCCGTCACCGTTAAATTTCCGCGTGCTCTTTACTTTATGGCAGGCAATGCGGGCTGGAAATCGACCGCGCGTAAAAATCATCTCCAGGTAAAGGATCTATATCGAAGGCCCTACGAAAACTAATCCAACGCACATTACACAAAAAACGAACCGCCGATTAATCGGCGGTTCGTATGTTTTTGGGGTGAATGGAGAAACGGTTACTCTTTACGAAGCTTCTCTTTTCCAAAGAAAACGCCGATGACCATAATCGCCACAAACAACACAAGATACCAAACAACTGCCATCTTGTGCGAAACAATTGCGGCATAGACCATAAACAGGCAGCCCAACACACCGAGAATCGGCATCAGGATCCGCTTAAAGAAGCCAAGATCCTTTTGCTTGATCAGGAATGCGATGAACATCGGAATATACATAGCGTAGACCGTGATGATCGGCAATTCCGAAGAGTCGAACGACAGCACACCAAACCAGGACTTTTCAACCAGATTTGCACCGAAGAAGTAAGCAAGCCAAACGCCGCAGAGCAGCAGACCCAACACAGAAGAGTTGGTCGCCATGTTAGTGTTCGGGCTAACTTCGCAGTAGACCTCCGGCTTCGGGCCAACCTTGCGCGCCGCGAGCGAATAGAAGCCGCGCGTGCAACCCATCATGAGGCCATTGAGTGTGCCCAGGCAGGAGATGATGACAAACACGAACAGCAGTGTACCTGCTGCGCTGGAGAAGAGCGAGGAGAATGCCAACTTCGCGCCTTCCTGTCCGTTTTCCATCAGCGTTGCATTCGGCACCACGCCGGCAAGGCCGACATAGTATAGGATGTAGACAACGATGACGATTGCCGCACCAACCACGAGTGCGATTGGCAGGTTTTTCTTCGCGTCGCGTAATTCCGCGTTGATGCTGGTTGCAATGACCCATCCTTCATAGGCAAAGGCAGTTGCGCAGACGGCGGTGAGCAACGCGCTGCTCTTGGAGGTGACCTCAGTAACAGCGTTGGTGAAATTCTGCACCGTCATGCCATTGGTCAAGCCAACAATGACACCAACCACACCCATCAGCACGAGCGGGATTAGTTTGATAACCGTTGTGGTTACCTGGAATTTGCCGGCAATTTTTGGCGAAAGCGCATTGATTGCATAGCTAGCGATGAGGAAGAATGCGGAGAGCACCATGCACTCCGGCCCAACGATAGACCAGCCGAACAACACAGCGGTATAACGCGCGGAAACCCACGCCAGAACGCTGGTCAGCGTCGGATAATAAATGGTTGCAAAGAACCATCCCATCATGTAGCCGTACTTTTTGCCAACCGTGACTTCCGAGTAGTCCACAACGCCGTTGACATACTCATATTTGGTTGCCATGACTGCGAACACATAAGAGCAAACCATCATGATGACGCCGCCGATAATCCATGCGAGGATGCCAAGCGGCAGGTTGCCGCCGGTGACGTTGAGAATCTTTTCGGCCTTGAAGAATACGCCGCTGCCGATGACGATACCCACGACCATCGAGATAGCGGTGAAAAGGCCATACTTCTTTTTCAGTTGTGTATCCATTGCCCAAACCCCTTTTTCGTATAAAATATATTCACTCAACCCCGATACATTTATACAGTATGACATATATGTTGTCAATAAACTTTCGAAATAGATTTTATTTTGAGCATCATCTTATCAGCGAGCGTGTAAACATTGACGGCAAATTCTTAGATAGATACAATGATAGCAGAATTTAATCATGTCAATTTCTTCGTCTCAAATCGGGAAAGGACGCATTATGATCGATTTTCAGGATCGTGTTTTTACGCTTGAAACCGCGCACACAACCTATCTGTTTCGCGTCACGGAGCATGGGCATTTAGAACACATATATTATGGTGAATGCATACCGCACGGAGAGATTGAATCTCTTCTGTATAAGCGCTCCATCATGCAGGGTAGTTCTGTTCTATATGACACAAAAAAAGATTCATCCTATTGTCTCGACACCATCCCCCTGGAGTGGTCTGGCGTTGGCTGTGGGGATTATCGGCAAACCCCAATTGAAATAAAGCTTTCCGATGGGACATTCCGAAACGACTTTCAATATGATTCATATGAGATCAAGTCGGGTTGCGTGCCGATGAGTACTTTGCCTAGCGCATATGACGACGAAAATACAGCAGAAACGCTCTGCATAACGCTTTTGGATGGGCCTGCCAAACTAAAACTGCTGCTTTACTATACCGTGTTCCCCGTTGTAGATGTTATCTCGCGCCGCGCGGTGCTGGTCAATGAAGGAACGGAGGCAGCCTTCATCCGTAGGATCATGAGTTTGCAGGTTGATCTGGAGAATGATGGTTTCTCCCTTGTCACCTTCGACGGCGCATGGATCAAAGAGACGCATCGGCATGATAGAACGCTACAATACGGTCAGTATATCAACTCCTCTGTTACGGGCGCTTCCAGCAATCGCCATAATCCCGGATTTCTGCTCTATGCCGACGGCGCTACCGAATCCCATGGAAAGGTATTTGGGTTTAATCTTATCTACAGTGGAAATCATATCGGGTTGGTTGAGCGCAGTCCATTCGATCTGATTCGGGTTCAGCTAGGCATTCATCCGCAATGCTTTGAGTGGGTTTTAGCTCCTGACACTTGTTTTGAAACGCCTGAAGCTGTAATGACGTTCTCGCCAGCTGGGTTCAACGGCATGAGTGCACATTTTCACGATTTCATCAATCAAAACATCGTTCGCGGTGATTGGAAAAACAAGGAACGTCCTGTCCTCATCAATAACTGGGAATCCTGTTTTTTTCGCTTTAGCCGGGGTAAACTGCTCCGTTTAGCCCGGCAGGCAAGACGGCTGGGCGTCGAACTTTTTGTACTGGACGACGGTTGGTTTGGAAAAAGGAATGATGACTTTGCCGGGCTTGGCGACTACAACGTGAATCGTAAAAAGCTGCCGGGTGGCATGCGCGCTTTCTCTGCCGATATTCATGCGCTCGGTATGCGATTTGGTCTTTGGTTTGAACCGGAGATGGTGAATCCGGACAGCGATCTTTATCGCGCGCATCCCGAATATGCGGTAACAACGCCGGGACGGAATCCACTGTTCGGGAGAAATCAGCTCGTGCTTGATCTTTGCAATCCTGCCGTGCGTGACTATATTGTTGATAACGTCTCAAAACTGCTCGATTCGTCCAATATCGATTATGTTAAATGGGACATGAATCGCCACATCAGTGATGCCTATTCCCCGTTGCTCCAGAATCAAGGCGAGTTTTACCATCGTTACATTTTGGGATTGTATGATATCCTTGCTCGCATCTTTTATCCTCGCCCGCATATCTTATTGGAGTCCTGCTCCAGCGGTGGCAACCGCTTTGATTTGGGCATGCTCTGTTATTCGCCGCAGGTTTGGGCGAGTGATGATACGGACGCCATGGAGCGGCTTTCCATTCAAGCAGGATTAAGCTATCTCTACCCATTGTCTACAATCGGCGCGCATGTTTCCGCCTCGCCAAATCAGCAGACGCTACGCACTACCTCGATTTCCACGCGCTTTAACGTTGCCAGCTTCGGTTGCCTTGGATATGAGTTGGATCTCAAACACCTCACCCGGCTAGAGCGATTAGAGGTTGGCGATCAAATCGCGTTTTATAAATCACACCGACGCACGCTGCAATATGGTAGATTTTCCCGTAGCGTATCCTATAAAAACAACAAGGTGTATTGGCAGGCGATCTCTGCCGATCAAGCTCACGGCATCATTGGCTCCTTTCAAACGCTCGCGCAGGCTGCCGAAGGCAACGACCGTCTGCCCGTCATCGGATTACAGGAGCAAGCGCAGTACCGAATACAAACCAAATCTCAGCGTGTCTTCATCCGCCGGTTCGGCGGACTCATCAATCATCTGCTACCATTTACAATCAATCCGAACGGGCTTCTCTTCCGCTGGATCGATCGTTTGATCTCGCTCTATGACTGCGAAGAAACCTATGAGGCTAGCGGAAAAACATTGATGCAGGGAGTACGCTTGAACAATCAGTTTATCGGCACTGGATATCACTCAGGAATTCGCATGCTGGGCGACTTTGGAGGGCATCTATATGTGCTGGAACAGATTGCAAACAGTAAGTAAATTGAATTTAAAATACAAATTTTTATTGAGTTTTGTACAAAATTGAGATTTAATAAACACATGCATGCTTTTTCGCTTTGCATGTGTTCTGTTTTTGAATTGACTCGTTCAACGCCATTTGCTAGAATAAGGAAATTCGTCTATAAGGAGGGTCACTCTGCCACATGTCGAGTCAAAAGATACTGCTGAGCGCGGATACACCTTGCGATATCGGCAGCGAACTAAAGGAACGCTATCATGTTTCACTTTTTCCTCTGCATATCATACTAAGCGACAAGCAATTTACCGATGGGTTGGATATTACCTCCGCCGAGCTTTACGAAGCATGGTGGAATGACAAGAAGTTGCCCCGTACTGCCGCTATTAACCCGGAGGAGTATGAGAGTTACTTTTCGTCCTATCTTGCGCAGGGTTACGACATCATCCACATCTCGCTTGGATCGGGGCTATCCAGTTCCTGTCAAAACGCTCAAATTGCTGCTAAAACGCTCCAGCACCGTGGAGACGTATATGTGATCGATTCCTGCTCGCTCTCAACCGGATTTGGTCTTCTAGTCTGCGAAGCAGGTGAACGGATCAAGGCAGGCCTGCCAGCCAAGCAAATCGTCGATGAAGTAACCGCCCTAGTGCCCGATACACGCGCGAGCTTTGTGCTGGACACATTGGAATTCATGCGTGCAGGCGGACGTTGTTCCAGTATTATGCAGATTGGCGCTGCCCTGATGAATCTGAAGCCCACCATTCTTGTTAAGAACGACCGGCAAGGCAGCATGGTTGTCGGCAAAAAGTACATGGGTAAACTCGCGCCAACGCTGATGAAGTATGTGGATGATCAGCTGAAGGGGCGAACCGATCTTGTTTTGGATCGCGTATTCATCACGCATTCCGGTATGGATGATCCGTCCATCATAGATAGTGTCATCACACGAATTCGCGAACTGCAACCGTTTCAAGAGATTTTTGTCACGCAGGCAAGTTGCACCATCAGCAGCCATTGTGGCCCCAATACCCTCGGTGTTCTTTTCCTAACGAAGCCAGGCTCCGTCCCAAACGAGTAAATCACGAATCACCCTTCATACACAAACGGCGGCAATTCCATGCCGCCGTTTTTTTGATGAAGTGCATTCTTAAATTTGCTAAATTTGGTTGTTTTGCTCCAGAATCTTTAGAAAAACATTTGCTATATTCGGGTCAAATTGTGATCCGGCATTGCTCTTAATCTCGTTGATCGCCACATCTCGCGGTAGCGCTTTTCGATAGACTCTGTCTTTTGTCATCGCATCGTAAGCGTCTGCAATTGCCAGAATGCGAGAGAGCAAAGGAATTTTCTCCCCTGCAATCCGATTTGGATATCCTGTTCCATCCCAACGTTCCTGATGTGTCAATATCAATTCTGCAATTGGTGCTAGATCCGGCGAGGCCATCGCAATACGATATCCAATCTCAGGATGCGTCTTCATCACCGTAAATTCTTCATCCGTCAGGCTGGAAGGCTTGTTTAAAATTTGATCACTGATGCCAATTTTTCCGATATCATGCAAGATCGAAAATAGCCGTAGTTTGTCCAATTCATCATGAGATAGACCCAGCTTCTCTCCAATAATTGCACTGATATGACCAATTCGCTCGGCATGCTCCTCCGTTTCATAGCTACGTTCAAACAACGTTGTCATGATTGAGGAAAGAACAGCGTTGTGATGGCTCTTTTGATCGAATAGTTTTCTGCGCGCCATGTTCGCTTCTGCTTCTTTTTCTACCTGTGAGAAATCCACCGCTTCTACGGTTTTTGTGCTATGTCCGATGGACAGATTGATCATAAATGCCCGATCTTTCAGAGAGTTGTTATAAACAGCAAACGCATTCTTAATAATTTGCATTCGTTCGGTGCAGCCGGAAGCATCTGTATTCGGCATCAGAATTCCAAATTCATCGCCGCCAATACGCGCAACGATATCCTGCTCCCGCATATTCGATTTTAACACCATTCCTGTTGATTGAATCATGCGATCTCCGGCTTCATTGCCGAAAGCATCATTGATCAGCTTCAGCCCATTAATATCCACAAACATGACAGAAACAGGCAACGACTGCACTTGATCCAGCCGTTTCTTTGCAATGTCGTAGAATTGCCGATTATGCAAACCGGTTAACTGATCGTGATTGCTAAGATACTGAATTTGCAGGAATTGTAGTTTTGAGTTTGTGATGTCTATGATGATTCCTTCTAAAGCGATCAACTCGCCGGACGAATCGTAGACCCCCTGGTTGATATCCAACACCCATTTTCTCTCGCTGGAGGCAGTCAATATTTCATATTCATAACGATTCCCTTGGTGTGAATCGAGATGCATCACACTCTCTTGCCAGATTGGCTCACGATATTCCGGGCAAATAATCTCATTAAAGGAAATGCAAGCGTTGTCGATCAGCTCGTTGGGCAAATAGCCGGTTAAATCAAAACACCCTTCCGAGACAAACTGCATTGTCCAGTCACGATCATAGGCGCAGCGATATGCCATGCCGGGCAAATTGGAAAGTAGTACTGATTTACTACGCTCACTCTCCTGCAGTGCTTGGATGGTTCGCCTCAAATCCGTTACATCTACACCAGCTGCGAGCATTCCGGAGATTTCACCCTGTTGGCCATGCAGAACCGTGTTTCGCCATTCAATCATGCGTAATTCGCCGTTGGCGGCAATAATTCCGTTTTCATGAATCTCTGTGTCATGTATGGTTCCATCATATATTCTTCGGATAATATCCTCAACACCCGCCCGATCTTGTTCCGGAACAAAATGATCAATCCATGGTTTCCCAATGATCTCCTGTTTACTCAGCCCCAACTTTTCGCAGCCAGCTTTGTTGATCATTGTTACTTTTCCATCGCTACTGAAAACGACGAAAATGATAGATGAAATATCAAAATAAGTTTGCGCTCGGTCACGCTCTTCTGCCATAGCGGCCTCAATTTGTCTGCGCGATGTTATGTCGCGCGAGATGCCACCTACGCCGCGCTTGTTGTTTGCCATATTAACCGGAAAGATAATGGTTTCGAATGTCTGCTGATCGTGTTCCTGCTCAATATAAAGTGGCTTACCGCTGATCAAAACACCTCTATCACGTGTTTCCCAAAGAGTGGACTCCTCATCCGGTTTGAGCTCTGATATGGTATGACCAATCAGTTTTTCTTCGGAAAGCCCATAATAGCGTTGCATATTGGTATTTACAGCGATGTAGCGAAGCGCACTGTCTTTAAAATAGATTAAATCGTAGCTTGAATTAATTAGAGCCTGATAGATTGCCTCGTTTTCGCGTGCTGTCGCCTCCGCTTGCGCTCGCTCTGTTAAATCCTGTATTGTTCCGACAACTTGCAATTCTTTGATCTGATTTTGTCTTGAGCAATGAATCCGCACCTGAATCGTACGCTCCGGCGCGTTAACGCGTAACACACGGCAGAGAAATGTATCGCTTCCCTCGCTCTTCAGCGTTTCTCCAATAACGGTTTGAACACGCTCCCTATCCTCAATATGAACGTGTCTGAGTAAGTCTTCAAAATAAAACGGATTCGGATTGTTGGTTAGATCCAGGAGACGCAACGCTTCGTCTGAGAAAAAAATCCTTTTCTTTGCTACAAAAAAGGTGAAGCTTCCCACATGCGCAATCTGTTGCGCTTCCTTGAGGGCAGCTTCACTTTGTTTCCGTTCTTTACTTTCCTTTACAATTTTTGAAAAGCTCTGATAGATTAGTATGAAAATCAAAATGGCCGTAGCGCTGACAAAGCCAAGTCCTTTTGAAATGCTGATTATAAAAACTTCTGGACTTTCCGGATGCCTGGATGAAAGCACAAGCTCCGATCCGATAATCCAGATATATCCTACCAGCGTATAAACAGCCGTGATAAAGAGCGAACGTCCAAAGGCGCCCCATTCTTTCTTTATTTGCATTCGACGTGTCTTTTTCATTGGCTTGCCTCAAGCGGGTTTATTCCGCTGTGTTATGAATTGTTACACGCGCAAACCCTACCCAACCAATACAATAATACTGTTTTATCAAGTTGATAGCAATCAGTAAATGTGTATCGAAAATGCATTTTTTGTATCTACAAGAACAATTATAAATGAACTACGCAGCTTGTATTTCACTTTATTCGTCATCCACTTTCGTGAAACGAGTATAAGTTTTTCCATCCCGTTCTACCGTTTCACTCCACATACTCGCCGGGCGAACCCAAATCCCCTGCTCGCCATACAGCGCGCGGTAAACGACCATTGGTTCCAGCGTTTCAGAATGCTTTGCCAGATAAAGCACCTCGTACTCGTTTCCCTTAAAGTGGCGATATTTCCCCGGTTGAACCTCTTCCATCAGTGGCTCCTTTCCTGCTTCTACATACAAAAAACTTTCTGTATCAACAACATATAGAGCGCTGTTCCGCAGCCAATGCTGAGCAGAACATTTTTGCGCCAGAGGTGAATAAAAACGATAAATGTAATGGAAATCAGTTCGGGCAATCCATGCGGGCTGGTCAGAATCGGAACGCTCTTCAGGCAGTAGACTACCAGCAATCCCATCATGACCGGCGGAAGGACGCGACCAAGGTAGGTGACTACTTCCGGCGGATTTCTGCCTTCCGGAAACAAAATAAACGGAGTAAATCTCGTTGCCATCGCGCCAAGTGTGACGGCTAACATTGTTATTATAATCTCAATTGGCTTCAATGGCATAGTACTTTCCTCCCGGCAATCAAAATAATCAGTATTCCGGCAAGCGCAGGAAGTACCAGATTGTCTGCGCCAAACAGAAATCTTGAAGCGACCGTAACAGCAACTCCAATTACGCCAAAAATTCGGTTCTCCTTCTTCTTCATTTGCTCGATAAAAAGCACCACAAATAGTGCTGTAAGCGCAAAATCCAGCCCCTGCGTATTGAACGGTAAAAAACCTCCCAGTAATCCGCCTAGAAGTGTCCCCGTCACCCAATAAAGATAGTCTAGCAGAGAGATGGAAAGATAAAAGTATTTCGGCTCAACTCCGTCTGGTGGTGTTGCGCTCGAAACGATAGAAAACGTCTCATCGCAAAGTGTATAGATCAAAAATGCTTTGATCTTTCCAAAGCCTTTGTACTTTTCCAGCATGGAAAGGCCATAGAATAGATGTCTCGCGTTGACAAGCAGGCTAAGAATAAGCGCCTCTACCGGGCGAAACACGGTAGTCAACAGTGTAATTGCAACAAATTGCATGCTTCCGCAGAACGCAACCGCGCTCATGAGCACGGACCACCCCGGTCCGTATCCTTTGTTCAGCATCAGCATGCCATATGCGATTCCTAGAACCAAAAACCCCGCGAGTACGGGTATCGTGTGCGGAAATGCGGCGGAAAGTGCATGCGTGAATTCTCTTCTTTTTTCGTTTGTCAATGGTTTCTATCTCCTTAATAAACCAATTTCTCCGGAAAGATATAAGAACAGCCGACGGAAAATACCGTCGGTTGTCCGGATGCGAAAATGTGCCGCTAATCCAATATAGACGCGCCCTTTTGTAACTGGATCGCTGCCCAATCGACAAACTGCTTTGCGGTTCTTGGCGACCTTCCACCTGCACGAATGGCCCACTGTATCGCCCCGCGCTCTAATTCTTCCAGTGAGGCCTCAAGATTCCGCTCCAATACCAGCGCACGGATGATCGACAAATACTTTGCCTGATCCGGCGCAAAGAAATTGATCGTCTGGTCAAAACGGTCGTAGAGTGCTAGTTTCTCCTGCATCGTATCCCCTGCATGCACATCGTCGAGGTTTCGATCAGCAAACGACTCCCTTACCAGATGTCTGCGATTGGATGTTGCGTACACGACGCAATTCTCCGGTCGGGCGGCGACGCCGCCTTCGAGAATGGATTTCAGAGCGGAGAAAGAAGCGTCATCTTCGGAAAACGTTAGATCATCAAGAAACAGAATGAAGCGTTGCGGGACACTATGCAATCGATCCATAATCTCATTGAAATCAAAGATTGCTTCTTTTGAGAGCTCAATAATACGTAACCCTTTATCACGGTATTCGTTTGCCAGCGCCTTTACGGTGCTGCTCTTTCCCGTTCCGCGGTCACCATAGAGCAGAAGATTCCCTCCACCTCGCCCCTCCACAAAGTCGAGTGTGTTTGCGGCCACCAGTCCACGCTCGTAGGCATATTCTTTTAGGCTGCTTAAGCGCACAGGATCCGTGTTGGATACACCAACAAGACCTTTTCCTGCTTGCCATCGAAACGCGCCAAACCTAGCAAATTCGCCAAAGCCGTTCGCCCGATAAAAGGCTTCCAAATCAAGCAGCCATTCCCTGGACTGAAAAGAAATTGTTTTCTCCGCTCTCGCCGTAGCAAATGCAGGCAGTGAAGCAATGCGGTTTGTATCTGTCGAGTCGTTGGCAAAGGCTTTTACTAAACATGCAAAGTTGATATCAAAGAGCTCCTCGAGCGCCAGTAGATCATATTCCGCGGCTTTGCGCAACAAATGGTAGGATTCCCCTGTTTCTCCTCTTGCAGACGCGCGTGAAAAAGCATTGTCGTCGTAACGAACAAGCGATTCGACGTGTGAAGAGAAGCTAACTTCAGAATTTGATTTTGCAAGAGAGTAGAAAAAATCCCCATATCTCGCGCAGAAGGAAGCGGCGTCTCCGCCCTCCGCCGCCGTGAGGAGGCGAAGAAAGCGAGACACCGTTTCATCTGCGAGAATATTCCGATAGACCGTAAGCGAGTTGATTGCCAGCCTCGCCTTGGAAAAATCAGCCATCTTCTTATTTCTTGAGGAAGGTCATCTGGCTTCTGAGCTGTTGGCCTACCTTGACCAACTGCGTCTCCGCTTGCTGGCGTTTCATGGCGTTGAAGTGCGGTCTGCCGACGCGGTTCTCCAAAATCCAGTTGCGGGCAAAGGTGCCATCCTGAATCTCGTGAAGCACGCGCTTCATCTCTTTGCGCGTTTCCTCGGTGATAATGCGGGTGCCGGTGACATAGTCGCCATATTCCGCGGTATCGCTGATTGAGTAACGCATGCGCTCAAAACCGCCGGCATAGATGAGGTCTACGATGAGTTTCATCTCATGGATGCACTCAAAATATGCGTTCTCCGGTGCATAGCCTGCCTCAACGAGGGTTTCAAAGCCTGCAAGCATAAGTTCTGTCACGCCGCCGCAGAGAACGGCCTGCTCGCCAAAGAGGTCGGTTTCCGTTTCTTCGCGGAAGGTTGTCTCCAGAATGCCTGCACGCGCCGCGCCAATGCCAGCTGCATACGCAAGAGCGGTTTCCTTCGCCTTACCGGTATAGTCCTGATACATTGCAATGAGTGCCGGAACACCAGCACCGCGCTGATATTCGCTGCGGACGGTGTGGCCGGGGCCTTTGGGGGCGACCATGATCACGTCCACATTCGCGGGCGGAATGATCTGGCCAAAGTGAATGTTAAAGCCATGCGCAAACACAAGCGTGTTGCCCTCGGTGAGACCGGCGGCGATGCTCTCGGTGTAAAGCGCGGCCTGTTTTTCGTCGTTGACGAGGATCATGACGACATCCGCCATCTTCGCCGCGTCTTTGGCGGTTGCAACCTTGAGTCCTGCTTCTTCTGCGATCTTCCAGGATTTGCTGCCTTCATAGAGTCCAACGACGACGTTGACACCGCTCTCTTTGAGGTTGAGCGCGTGTGCGTGTCCCTGGCTACCGTAGCCGATGATGGCAACAGTCTTGTTCTTGAGGTGTGCGAGATTGCAGTCGCTTTCGTAATACATTTTAGCCATTGAATTCACCCTCCATATATTTTTTAATCTTTTTGAAATATCAAAGGCATCCGCCGCAATACTTTGTTTCAAGGTCGTTATGCCTGATTGACCGCCATCACATGCGCATTCTCGATCGCAATAGTTCCCGTACGGACAGTCTCACGAATTCCATAGCGCTCCAACATAGTCTCCAGACGCCGCACCTGATCGGAGGTGTCGGCATATTCAACAATAAGCATCTCATGCGAAACATCAATGACCTTCGCTCCAAAGATCTTCGTAATCTGTAAGAGATCCGAGCGGTTCTCCGACGTTGCGTTGACCTTGAGCAAAATGAGTTCGCGATTGATGAACTCACCTTCGGTCAAGATTTTGACTTCGATGACGTCAATGAGTTTGCAGAGCTGTTTCTCCACCTGCTCAAAGATATCCTCATCCCCATCCACCACGATGGTCATACGGGAAACCGCTGGGTCGCTCGTTGTACCGACCGCGAGACTATGGATGTTGTAAGCGCGGCGGGAAAAGAGACCGACCACTTTATAGAGGATACCCGCGTGGTTCTTCACTAGCACTGACATGGTCAGTTTCATGGGTTTTCCTTCCATACTAACACACCTTTCTTATGCCGTCTCGACCAAGCGGCAGACGACGTCTCCCATTTCCTTGGTTCCAATATGTGGCTTTCCAGCGGCAATATCCGCTGTACGATAGCCCTCTTCTAACGCGAGCAATACCGCGCGCTCGATGGCGTTTGCCGCCTCCTGCTGGTTCAGCGAATAGCGAAGCAGCATCGCGGTTGAGAGTATGGTTGCCAATGGGTTTGCGCTGCCCGTGCCCGCGATGTCCGGAGCGGAGCCATGAATCGGCTCGTAGAGGCCGAGCGTGCCATCGCCCAGCGAGGCGGAGGGCAGCATGCCGATGGAGCCCGTGATCATGCTCGCTTCATCCGAAAGGATGTCGCCAAACATATTGCTCGTCACCACCACGTCAAAGCGCGAGGGATTGCGAACCAGCTGCATGGCTGCGTTGTCTACCAGCATATCGTCATAGACAACATCGGAATATTCCTTGGCAAGCCGGTGCATCGTTTCGCGCCAGAGGCGGGAGCTTTCGAGCACGTTTGCCTTGTCTACGCTAGTGAGCTTGCCGCCACGCTTCCTCGCGGCCTCAAAACCAATGCGGCCGATGCGCTCTACTTCCATAACGGAATAGCGCTCAGTGTCGTAGGCTTCTTCCCCGCGCTCGCCTTTGCTTCTGCCGCGCTCGCCAAAGTAAATGCCACCCGTGAGCTCACGCACCATGAGGATATCGAGCCCTTCCGGTACGATATCGCTCTTGAGCGGGCAGGCATCCTTTAACGGCTTAAACAGAACAGCCGGACGTAGGTTTGCGTAAAGTCCCAGCGCTGCGCGGATACCGAGCAGCCCCGCCTCCGGACGGAGGTGTCCGGGAAGTGTGTCCCATTTCGGTCCGCCAACGGCGCCGAGTAGAACCGCACTGCTCGCCTTGCAAACGCGCACCGTCTCTTCCGGGAGCGGAACGCCAGTTGCGTCAATGGCGCAACCGCCCATGAGTACATCGTGATAGCTGAGCGCAAAGCCAAATCGCTTTGCCGCGACATCGAGTACGCGAATGGCTTCCCCGACGATTTCGGGGCCGATTCCATCTCCGCGGATCACCGCAATATTATAGTTCATATTTGTCATCCCCTCTACTTTACAGCTTGCCCGCTTTAATGGCGTTCATAAGGCCGCCCGCACCAATGATTCCTTGAATAAACGCCGGGAATGGTTCACCCTGATAGCTCTCGTTCCGCGTCAGGTTTTTGATGACGCCGGTGTCAAAGTCTACGCTGACCTGATCACCTGCCTGAATTTTCTCGCTCGCCTCCGGGCATTCCACAATCGGCAGGCCGATGTTAATGGCGTTACGGTAGAAAATGCGCGCAAACGTTGCTGCGATGACGCAGGAGATGCCGGATTCCTTGATGGCAATTGGCGCGTGCTCACGCGAGGAGCCGCAGCCAAAGTTTTTGCCGCCAACCATGATATCGCCCTGTTTCATGCGAGCGGCGAAATCCTTGTCGATGTCCTCCATGCAATGGGAAGCGAGTTCCTTTGCATCTGTGGTGTTTAGGTATCGCGCGGGGATGATGACATCCGTATCGATATTATCGCCGTACTTAATGGCAGTTCCTGTTGCGTTCATGCTTTCCCTCCTAACACGGATTCCGGTGTGATAAGTTTACCTGCGATGGCGGATGCTGCGGCGACTGCTGGTGAAGCTAGATAGACCTCCGATCCCGTGTGTCCCATGCGGCCTACGAAGTTGCGGTTTGTGGTTGCAACCGCGCGCTCACCTTTCGCTAGAATGCCCATGTGTCCGCCGAGGCAGGGTCCGCAGGTGGGCGTGCTCACCGCGCAGCCCGCGTCGATAAACGTTTTGACAAGGCCCTCTTCCATGGCCTGCAACATGATCTTCTGCGTTGCGGGAATCACGATACAGCGAACGCCTTCGTGTACCTGCTTGCCTTCGAATATCTTTGCCGCCGCGCGCAGGTCTTCAATTCTCCCGTTGGTACAGCTGCCGATCACCGCCTGATCGATGGTGATTTCGCCAACCTCGGAGACGGGCTTTGCGTTCTCCGGTAGGTGCGGCAGGGAAACCGTTGGCTCGATGGACGAAAGATCGATTTCGTAAGTTACGGTGTACTCTGCATCCGCGTCGGCTTTGTATACGCTCCAGTCCGCGCAATGGTGCTCTTTTGCAAACTGGGCGGTTTGCTCGTCATACTCGAATATGCCGTTCTTTGCACCGGCTTCAATTGCCATGTTCGCCATGCAGAGGCGGTCTTCCATGGTCAGATTGCTTAGCCCTTCGCCCGTGAACTCCATGGATTGATACAGCGCGCCGTCTACACCGACCTTGCCGATGATGTAGAGGATGATATCCTTGCCGGATACCCAAGGTTTCATTTTTCCTTTCAGCACAAAGCGCATCGCGGTTGGCACCTTCAGCCAGCAGTAGCCCGTTGCCATGCCCGCCGCCATATCCGTGCTGCCAACACCTGTGGAAAAAGCGCCAAGTGCGCCATAGGTGCA
>JAEWYV010000155.1 GCA_023458615.1 Bacillota bacterium | reverse complement strand
GACGGGCAAGCATATCGCGTGTTGTGTTTGCGTGGCCGGTGGTCAGGGAGCCGTCGTGACCCGTGTTCATGGCCTGTAACATATCCAGCGCTTCGCCGCCGCGCACCTCACCGACGATGATTCGATCTGGACGCATACGTAGCGCGTTTCGCACCAGATCGCGAATGGCGATCTGCCCGGTTCCCTCGAGATTTGCCGGGCGTGCTTCGAGCGTAAGCACGTGACGCTGTTGCAATTGAATTTCTGCCGCATCCTCAATGGTGATGATGCGCTCATCATAGGGAATGTAGGCCGAGAGTACGTTGAGCAGTGTGGTTTTCCCGCTGCCAGTACCGCCGGAAACAACGATATTCAGCCTTCCCTTGACACAGGCCTCTAAAAACGCGGCCATCTTCATGGTAAGGCTGCCAAAGCTGATTAGATTGTCCACGGTGAGCGGGGTTTTGGAAAACTTTCGAATCGTGAGCAGTGGCCCTTTTAGCGAAAGCGGGGGAATCACCGCGTTGACACGCGAGCCGTCGGGTAAACGCGCGTCCACCATGGGGTTTGCTTCGTCGATATGACGTCCAAGCGGAGAGACGATGCGGTCGATAACGTTGAGCAGTTGATCGTTATCATAGAAAACGACGTCGCTCTGTATCAGTTTGCCGCGCCGTTCAATAAACACCTGCTTTGCGCCGTTGACCATGATTTCACTGATGGAGTCGTCGTTAAGAAGCTTTTCCAGCGGGCCAAGTCCGCGAATGGAGTCGTAAATTTCAGAAGCGATGCGCATCCGCTCCGGGCGCGCCATGCTGGCCGCCTGCTGCTCCAGCGCGGAATCGATGATCGCGCGTGTCTCGACCTCATTGGCGCCGTTGCCGGATTTTTCGTCCCGCTTGTTGAGCGCCTCTACGACCTGATAATGGACGCGCTCACGCAAGAGGGCGGGTTCGTCCATCTCCGTGGGTGCGCTTGAGCCGCCTGGAGAGAGCGGCGTTTTTTTATCCAGTCGTTCCAATAGTCCCATGGCTTACACCCTCCGGGTCATGCTGCGCGCAAAGGCGAAAATCTCCTTGGAGACCTTGGAGTTTGGCGCACAGCTCAACAGCGGGATGCCGCGATTCACCGCAAGCATAGCCGACTTGAGATCATATGGAATAATCAACGATGGTGTAATTTCTAACAGGGTCGCGATATTCTTCACCGTGATGGTGGAAATGCCGTCCTTGTTGACAACAAGCTTGATTTTGTCCTGCTGGTTCAGCGCCTCCAGAACCTTGATGCTGCGCTTTGCGTCATGCAGGGCCGCGATATCTTCGGAGACCACAAGCATAATGGTATCCGCCGTTTCCAGCGCGGCAATGGCACAGTCGCCGATGGAGACACCCATGTCGAGCACGATGTAGTCAAACTCCGTGCGCAGGGAAGAGAGGATGGCATCGATGTGCTCCGGGCGGATCAGTTCGGCATATTCCGGTGAACTGCTCGAAAGCATGACCTGAATGCCGCTTTGATGGCGAATGAGATAACTCTTGACCGTAGAGAGCTCAAAGGAATGCTCCTCAACCATGTCCGCGATGGTGTCTCCTTTTGGAATATCCAAATAGACGCCGACTTCTCCAAATTGCAGGCTCAGGTCGATCAGCGCAACCTTTTTGTTCAAGGATGTGAGCGCATAGGAGAGATTAACCGCAAGCGTCGTCTTGCCAACGCCGCCCTTGGGCGAATAGCAGGCGACAATCTTGGAGTCGTAGCTGGCGATTTTCTGCGTGCTGTTACGGCGGTTCTGGTCGCGGTTTGCGGCGGTCATGATCTGCGTACGAATATTGTGCTCACCACTGCCGATGTCAATTGCGCGGGCGATGCCGCACTCCATTGCGCGGGCAAGCATGCGGCTATCCAGCGCGGGGCAAAGCAGGAGAATGGTAATGTCGCTGCGCGTGGTAAACATGCGCTCCGCAAATTCGAGCTCCTGCTCCGGCTTGCCGCGCGTACCAATCAAAAGGACATCCGCCGGTTGGGAGGATGCCTTTTTGAGCCCGTCGTTATCCGGGCGAAACATACTGGTGACGCGAAGCGCCTCATCTGTCAACAGACTGGAGATCAACCTCCGGTCGTCGGCAGAAAACGCCGCGAGCATGATGCGAATTCCGTTTGATTTCTTTTCCATTACTCCGCCTTCTCCAAGAGGGAATCGTTTACAATCGGGTTCTGCAGGTTGCCGGTGTGATCGCCAGAGGCGCGCATCACCAGAATGACGGAACCGCTTCTTGAGCCCTGGATGACTCGCATGGCATCCTCCGGCGTGAGAAAGAGCGTGACGCTGGTATAGCCGACGGCTCCGGTTTCTGTGGGTGTAGCACCGGAGCTGGAGAGCGAAGTGCCAACCGCCGCTACACAGACATTCTGCGCAGCAATCAGGGTAGTTCCCTGGGAAGGCTTGCCGGAAGCGCCGGTCACCTCTGTTTGTTCGCCGGTTGCTGCCGCGTCCTGCTGCGAACGATCCGCGTCGGTATCATAAGATGTGGTGGTGTAGGTAATCACATCCACATAATCGCCGCGCTGGATAAAGCCGGCAACGCCGGAGACCTCATCCACGGCGACGGTAACCGCGCGCATGCCTTCCGGGACGATATAGGAGAGGCCGCTATCGGTCTGACCCATTTGTTTCAACTTCGCGGGGAGAATTTGTTCCCCCTCAATCAGCGCGCTTTCGGTCACAAAACCAACCACTTCTTCGACGGAATGCGCAGCGAGCGGATGCGCAAAACCGAGGGGGATCTGCTGAAATTTGACCATCTCATTGGTGATTGGCGTATATGCCGGGATGTTCGTCGCGGCAACGACCACCTGTTCATACTCCACTTTCACCTGCTTTTGCTGCTCCAGATTACCGAGGTAATAATACAGTAAAACACCGGCAGCGAGGGCGGCGATCAAGGCGAACACGACGATTTTCTTCATATTGGTTACGACCTCCGAAACGGATTACTCCCGTTGGCTGCCCAATGGGACAACCAAACAACCAAAGAAAAACAATAATGAGAACGAAAGTACCTAGTGTTTGCGTTGAAGATTTTTTCGATGGCAGACATAATTCGAGCTTATCGACTAACGCACGCTAACCCATCTTAAGAGTATAAGTAGAATGCAGATGATAAGTGCCATCTGCGGTTAAAAACTCGGTGAGCGGGGACAGCGGCGGGAGGTTATAGGCGGTGGTAACGGTGATATCACCGTCCTTGAAGCTTGCCGCGTTGGAAAATGTCACCGTAATGGTTACGGCATTCTTCATATAGGGCGGCTTGACGGCATTGACGCGGTTGGTAACCGCCGTTTTGCTCGCGGTTGTCGTAGCGGCGACGATGCCGGCGCGCGCGCCTTCGCGCGTCATGGTGTCCAGCGATTGGCGAGCGGAAATCAACCAACCCATTTCCACCATGCCGAATAGGAGCAGTAATACGAGCGGAAGGGTCAGCGCAAGCTCCACAACGGATTGTCCGCCCTCGCGTCGCTTACAAAAAAGCTGTTTTCTCATTGCAGATTACCCCGGTTTCCTCAAGCGGATGGCTTCACCATCATCCGTATCTCTTTCGCCGCGGGAGTAAAAAACGCGTAGCAAAAGAGATACCGATGCGTGCAACACATCTAGATAAGCGCGGCAGAACGATGCGGGACACGCAACGCTGCCAAAGGATTGTTTTCACAAGTGCCGGAATGAGAGCGCCCAGCTTGTTTTGCGGCCGCTCTCATTCCGAAACATTTGTTGTGATACATTTGTGCATCATACGCGCGTATCAAACGCGTATGACAGGCAAACAAGTCTCGATTTGCTATGGGACTCTTCACCGCAGGAACGGAGGAAAGACGCAGAAGCAAGGGGTACCAAGAGAAACCCAACCACCGGCATAAAACGCTGCTACAGCATCGCTATCTGCACGATCAATGGCTGAATGAATCATGCTACAAAGCAATCCTACTCAAGATGGCCAGTTATCAATGGCATCTGTGAAAAGAATGTTTGTGGTACCACCTAAAAGTCTGAGCCCGACGATGACCACTGTCGCGACAAGCGCAATGATCAGGCCGTATTCAACAACTCCCTGACCGAATTCGTTGCCCCAAAAGCACTTCATGGCTTAGATTGCCTTTCCTACTTGGTCTTACAGCGTGTGCCCAGATGACTCTGGGTTAGTTGCCGCCTCCGGCTAGATTAGCGTTGATTTTTTCGAAGGCTGCGTTGGTGTTGGTGCCGAGGGCCTTGACTGCCACGATGACCACGACCGCGACGAGCGCGATGATGAGGCCGTATTCGACCATGCCCTGGCCTGCTTCGTTCTTCAGAAAGTTCTTCATAGTGTTGTTTCTCCTTGTCATATTATTCTCAAATGACGATCATCAACTCATCGCTGACGTCGTTAAGAGCAACTGGATTGTCTCGCAGAACGCTGCAAGACCGACGATAGAATCACGCCCGTGGCGTGAACCAGACCCCAATTTGACCCATTCTTTTACATGCATCGATTCGTTTTTTATATCATACTGGCGGAAACAGCCCGTTCTATACCACAAAATGCACCTTTACCGCAGTGACCGGATGCGTAAGACGATTAAATCACATTCGGCAACAGCGATACGACGACAAGGGCAACGGCTAAGAACGGACCCATGGGGATCATCTCTTTCAAGCGCTGCAAAAGTGGCGCGTGATTGTCGAGCAGCACATAGGCCAACACCAGCAGACCCATGCATGCAACTGCATACAGGCTGCCCGTTAAGCCGAGCGCAAACCCCATCGCCGCCGCAAGTTTAACATCCCCCGCACCGACGTTTTTGCCAAACAGACCGGGAAGGAAGAAGATGACAAAACAGGCGGCAAAGCCTAGAAGCGAGGACCAAATCTGAAACGGGATGGCCCCGGAAAACCCGAACACAGCGGAAAGAATCAAAATCGCTAGAACCAAGTCGTTTGGAATGACCCGATGCTTTGCATCGATATAAAATGTGCAGGCGGCAACAACCAGAATTAAAAGCAAATACAGCGCGTGGAAAGAAAATCCAGCGCGCCAGCCAATGACGCCGCCCATCAACAAAAGACTAAGAAGGAGTATTATGAAATGTTTTTGTTCCATTTCAGGGGCCAATCCGCGCTGTTTCAGTAAAACCGCACAGATCAACCGGACGGGCACCGCCAGCGCGGCGCCTAACACAGCACCACACAGCACCGGCAGCAAAACTTGCATCATACTATCTCCTATTCAGTGTTCAATCAAAAATGAAACAGGCGTCGTTTTTTGATAAAAAAAAGCAGTTCGAAATTCCCGCGAATTTGAACCGCTGCGTTTATAAATGGATAAAACATACACCAAATAACATGCAAATCGCATGTAAACGCGCGTTCTTCATTCGGCGGCTGGCTGCCATAGGCAATTGCTTGCCGGTAGGCCCTCTAGCTTTGCGACGCCAGTTTTCGCTGGGTGTGCCCTAAACATGGGAAGAAACGCATCAATATTTGGCTATCAAGGTACATGTCCGTTGCATGCAATTATAGCATGCACTAAGAGGGAAAACACGAAAAATCATTCTACAGAAATCGCTTCTCGCAAAAATACTATGAAATAGTGTTAAACGCTCGAAGCGCAACGAACGATTTTCTCGCAGGAAAGCGCTTTGTAAAAACGCGAGTGTCGGGGCAAACCGGATTCAGGCACGGGTACATCAATATTTTGTGGTATCCAACGATGAATATGCACTATCCGTTGCGACAAGACAACACAATTCTGCATAAATCAGTCGCATTGTAACATCGCGGATTCACGCGAAATAAACGTTAATAACCAATAAAAAAAGTACACATGCAGGCTGACGTATGAGAAAACGTTTACTTAACATTATGCGTTGAGTTAAGTGGATCATTTGCCGATCGATTCGGACAAAATTCCCTCTGTCGCCTGCCTAAACACCATGAAAACATATTAACCGAATCCATGGACGAATGCATAAAAAACCGCAAAAATTCATGAATTATTAACACTCTGGGCCCTAATCTGCGCCCAGAGATGATAAAATCTTCTCTGGTGATACAAATGTCTACAGGGCATAACGTACCAAATAAATGAACTGATGTCAAGTGATTATACAACTTTGCTATGCGTAATTATTACGATGTAATAATACAGTTTGCATACAGGTTACAACAAAAAAAGGACGAAAGCAGATTCATTCAGCGCACCAAGAAAAGCAAAATTG
>JAEWYV010000154.1 GCA_023458615.1 Bacillota bacterium | reverse complement strand
CCGTAGCTTGACGATGATCTGTTCAACTGTGTAGTTCTTTCTTGCCATTTCCTTTCAGCTCCTTTGTTAGTCTTCTTTCTCTTTTTCCTAACATTGTAGCTGGCCCGGTTTCAGGGGGCTAGATCACCTGCTCAAGAGCATGATTGCGCTGGTTAAGATGTTTGTGCTGCTGATGTTCGCGTCGCTGACCGTGCTTTCCTCGCTCACAGTCGCTCTACCGATCTGGTATATCCTAGGTTTTCTCGTGGTGGTGTTTGGCACGATCGCGTATTTCATCATCCGGCTCAATCGCCTCCGGCAGGGATGAGGGGGGGCTTAATCGTATTGGCGCATCCATTCGGGTGCGCTTTTTGATTGTCGTTGACGCGAGGACTGCCGAAATACTACAATAATAAGAATCAATCGTGTATCGATCAAACAAGCGAACGGCGCGTGAAGCATCAGAATCCGTCATGTGAAAATCAAACAGGGTGTATGCCCGGAAACTACCGGAATCCATCTAGTGTATCAAACAGGGCGAATGCCCATCAAATAAAGGAGAACCATCCATGGCCTATCCCTCCGACATCGAGATTGCGCAGAGCACCACCATGCGCCCCATCGCGGAGATCGCCGCCGGGCTGAACATTGACGAAGCGTATGTCGAGCAATACGGCAGATACAAGGCGAAGATTGACTATAATCTTTTGAGCGACCTGAAGGACAAACCGGATGGAAAGCTCATCCTCGTCACCGCCATCTCGCCGACCCCGGCGGGCGAGGGCAAGACCACGACGACAGTCGGCCTCGCGGATGGGCTGCGCAAGATCGGCAAGCGCGCGGTCGTCGCCCTGCGGGAACCTTCGCTTGGCCCCGTGTTCGGCATGAAGGGCGGCGCGGCAGGCGGCGGCTATGCGCAAGTGGTGCCCATGGAGGACATCAACCTGCATTTCACGGGCGACTTTCACGCAATCGGCGCGGCAAACAACCTGCTCGCGGCAATGCTGGACAATCACATCTATCAGGGCAACGCGCTGAATATTGACCCGCGCCGGATCACCTGGCGGCGGTGCGTCGATATGAACGATCGTCAATTGCGCTTCCTCGTGGACGGCCTTGGCGGGCGCGTCAACGGAACCCCGCGCGAGGATGGCTACGACATAACGGTTGCGAGCGAAGTCATGGCGGTGCTGTGCCTTGCGTCGGATATTACGGATCTCAAGGCGCGCCTCGGGCGCATCATCGTGGGCTATACCTACGACGAGAAACCCGTTACGGCGGGCGACCTCAAGGCGGCGGGCGCGATGGCGGCGCTGCTCAAGGACGCGCTGAAGCCAAACCTCGTGCAGACGCTGGAGCATACGCCCGCGTTTGTGCACGGCGGTCCGTTTGCGAATATCGCGCATGGTTGCAACTCGCTGACCGCGACTCGCCTCGCGCTTAAGCTCGGCGACTACGCGGTTACGGAGGCGGGGTTTGGGGCAGATCTCGGCGCGGAGAAATTTCTCGACATCAAGTGCCGGATGGCGGGACTGAAACCCTCGGCGGTGGTCGTGGTTGCGACCGTGCGCGCGCTGAAACACCACGGCGGCGTGGCAAAGGCCGACCTCTCGACGGAGAATCTCGACGCGTTGGAGCGGGGGCTGCCAAACCTGCTGCAACACGTAGAAAACATACAAACCGTATTTAATTTACCCTGTGTGGTAGCAATCAATGCCTTCCCGACCGATACCGCCTCCGAGTTGGCGTTGGTGGAGGAACGGTGCCGCGCATTGGGCGTTACCGTTGCCCTGTCCGAGGTTTGGGCAAAGGGCGGCGCGGGCGGCGTTGCGCTTGCCGAGGCGGTCTGCCGCATTGCAGAGGGCAAGAACGGGTTTACCCAGAGCTACGCGCTGGATTTGACCATTGAACAGAAGATCGAGGCGATAGTCAAGCGCGTCTATCGCGGGGACGGCGTTACCTTTGCCCCGCAGGCGCAGAAAGAGGCGCAGAAGCTCACGGAGCTCGGCTTTGGCAGCCTTCCTGTCTGCATGGCAAAGACGCAGTATTCCTTCTCCGACAACGCCGCCTTGCTCGGTGCGCCGCGCGGCTTTACGGTCAACGTGCGCCAGCTTAAGGTCAGCGCGGGCGCGGGGTTCATCGTTGCGCTCACGGGCGACATCATGACCATGCCGGGGCTGCCGAAGGTGCCCGCGGCGGAGCGGATTGACGTAGACGAAGCGGGCAAGATCAGCGGCCTGTTTTAAGCGAACCAGCACGGCGGAGAAAGCGGAGAAACGATAGATGGCAAAGCTGTTAAAGGGCGCGGAGGTTGTCCTCGCGCTGAACGAGAGAATTCGAGCGGGTGCGGACGCGCTAAAAGCACAAGGCGTGCTGCCGACGCTTGCGGTGGTGCGCGTCGGCGAGCGGGCGGACGACATTGCCTATGAGCGTGGCATCCTCAAGCGCGCGGAGGGCGTCGGCGTCGCCGTGCGGCAGGTGCTGCTGCCGGAGATGGTTTCCGAAGCGGAGTTGCTGGACGCAGTCCGGCAAATCAACGAAGACACTTCCATCCACGGCTGCCTGATCTTTCGTCCACTGCCAAAGGGTATTGACGACGAGAAGATTCGCGCGGCGCTCCTGCCGGAGAAGGATGTGGACGGCATTACGGATGGTTCGCTCGCGGGCGTATTCGCGGGCACGAAACGAGGTTTTCCGCCCTGCACTGCGGCTGCCTGCTTGGAGATATTGGACTATTATGGCATCGAGACCTTGGGCAAAAAGGCCGTGGTGATCGGGCGCAGTCTGGTCATCGGCAAGCCGGTTGCCATGATGCTGTTGCAAAAACATGCGACGGTGACCATCTGCCACACACGGACACAGAATATGCCGGAGGTGACCCGACAGGCGGATATCCTGATTGTTGCTGCCGGGCGCGCGGGCGTCGTCGGCGCGGACTATGTCTCCGCCGGGCAGACGGTGATGGACGTCGGCATCAACTTTACCGCCGAAGGAAAGATGGTTGGCGACGCGGACTTTGACGCCGTAGAGCCGATTGTAGACGCCATCACGCCCGTACCGGGCGGCGTTGGCACCGTGACCACGTCCGTGCTGATGGCGCATGTAGTGGAGGCGGCAGAGCGCGCCGGGGGACGCGCCTGATCATTCGTTTAGGGGGTATTTCTGTTGAAGCAAAGCAGGGCACAGAGTTTTCTGTTTACCGTTGTAATCTATCTAGTCGCGCTTGGGGTGGGGCTCTACGCATTCTCCCGCGTGAGCGGAAATGAATTTGTGCGCGTGTTGATTGCCGATGTAGCGGCGACGTTGTTTGTCTATCTTGTCAGCCTGCCGCTGGGCAACGCCTCGGTCTACGATCCCTATTGGTCTGTCGCGCCGGTTGTCATTCTGCCGCCTGCGATCGGGCAGTTTGGCGTTTGGAATACGGGCACGATGCTGCTATTACTCTGCGTGAGCTATTGGGGCGTTCGCCTCACCGCCAACTGGGCGTATACCTTTCAGGGCTATAGCCATCAGGACTGGCGCTATAGCATGCTGCGTGAGAAATCGGGCGCGCTATATCCGCTCGTGAGTCTTTTCGGCATTATGCTGTTTCCGACCATGGTGGTCTATCTTTGCCTGTTACCCGCGCTGCACTATATTCAGGTGGGCGGGATCAATCTTTTCACCTGCCTCGGGTTTGTTCTGTGTCTTTCGGCTGCAACCTTGCAACTCATCGCCGATGTGCAACTGCACCGCTTTCAGAAGCAATCGCAAAACCGCGGCGCGATCATCCGCAGCGGCGTCTGGCGGCACGCGCGGCACCCGAACTATCTGGGTGAAATCCTCATGTGGTGGGGCGTCTTTGTGGTGATGCTTTCTACCCAGCCGGGGCTCTGGCCTTTGGGACTGGGCGCGCTGGTCAATACGCTTATGTTCCTCTTCATTAGCATTCCTATGGCTGAGGTCCGCATGGCTGGCTACAAAGAGGGATTTGACCGCTATGTTGCGGAAACGAACCGTTTGCTGCCGATTGAGATGCATAGGGCAAGATACTGAAAAGCATCCTGAGAGAATAGCCAGATAAAATTTCGTTATGCATCCAGAAGGGGAAACGATATTTTGTTAAGAACTACGAGCGGAAGCTATTTGTGCTCACATCCACGGGCGGAGAACTGACGCTATAGAATATGGGAATTCAGCGGAGGAGAATACAATGATTCAAAATCAATGGTATGCCGTGTTGCCGTCCAAAGCGGTTCGGAAAAACCAAATCGTTGCTGCAAAGCGATTGAATCTCGAACTCGCGTACTTTCGGGACGAAAATGGTACGTTGGGCTGCGTAGCGGATCAGTGCCCCCATCGCGGTGCGGCGCTGAGCGCCGGCGTGATGAAGGGAAACTGCGTCCAGTGTCCGTTTCATGGGCTGGAGTTTGACCAAACGGGAGCCTGCCGTTTCATTCCTGCCAACGGCAAAGCCTCCACGCAGGACATCAGCCGTTACAATGTGAAACACTATCCCGTGCGGGAGGCGCACGGCATTGTGTATCTCTGGTATGGCGAGGCGGAGAAAGCGACGGACGAACTGCCGTTTTTTCCAGACGAGTTGGATGATTCCTATACGTATAGCGAGTTTGCGGATCACTGGAACGCACAATATTCCCGCTGTATCGAGAATCAGCTGGACGTTGTGCATGTTCCGATTGTGCACTACAATACCATTGGCCGCGGCAACAAGACGCTGATCAACGGGCCGAAGGTAGAGTTTGAGAACGGCGTGCTACTCACCAGTGCCAACAACGAGGTGGATATCGGTCAAAAGCCGAAGCCGCCGAAGGAATGCGTTATCAAGCCGACCTACCTCAAGTTCAAATATCCCAATATCTGGCTCAACCATATTGCCGACCGGCTGAAGGTGATGATTTATTTTGCCCCGGTGGACGACGAGAACACCATTCTCTATATTCGCTTTTACAACAAGCTGACCAAGATGCGTTTTATCAACAGCATCATCTGCTTCTTTGGGAAATATATGAATCGCGTGATCGAGCGGCAGGATAAGCGCGTGGTCATTACTCAAAAACCCAAGGCATCGTCCTATCACTCGGGCGAGAAATTGCTGATGGGCGACGGGCCGATCGTGCTCTATCGAAAGATTCGCGAAGATCTGAAAAACGGCAACGCTGTTTAATACAAAATTACACAAAAAACCGCCCGATTTGATCGGACGGTTTTTTGCAAGACAGAAACAACAAGGAATCTATACTGAGGAAGAATCTCTTTTGCGTTAATCGGTGACGACCTCGTAAGGCCAGTCAATGATGCCGCCAAAATCATACACATTGGTGTAGCCCATGGCGAGCAGCTTGTTGGCAGATTGCGCGCTGCGATTTCCGCTACGGCAGTAGACGAGGATCTCCGCGTCCAGGTCTGGTAAAAGTGCGGGTTGTTCATCGAGAATGGTTTCATTCGGAATCAAAATCGCGCCTGCAATATGCCCTGCGTTAAACTCCTCCTGCGTGCGCACATCGAGAATGATGATTGCATCGCCGCTGTCCATGCGCGCTTTTGCCTGCTTTGCTGTGATCTTTTGATACACGGCGGGCGTTTTCGCTGCGGCAGGTTCGGCAGATGCAGCGGAAGATTCCGTTACGGTCTCTTCTGCTGGGGCTGGCGCGGTGCAGGCCGAGAGCGTGAGGACGCTCAACGCCATCGCAAGTATGGAAATAAACTTTTTCATATAGTTTCCTCCGGATTCCTTGGATCATTCCTCAGCCAAGCGATATGGCTCCCATCGGGCAATAGCGAACGCACTTGCCGCACTTGATGCATTTGTCCATGTCTGCGGTCGGTGCGCTGAAGCGAACCTGAGAGAGCGCCTCAACAGGGCAAACACGCACGGAAGGACAGGGATGGTTCTCGGGGCAACGATTGCGGTTGACACGAATGACCGCATCAGCGGATAAAGGCTTCTTCTCTTCCGGTTCACCGCCGAAAAACTGACTCCAAATATTGTTGCTCAATTTCACACCTCAGAAAATGTATTTTTTAAAGCATACGGGTTTTTCTGTATAAAATCCGTAACCAAGTCACGAAATGCGAAATGCGGAACTTGAGAACATTGCGTACAAGATATTTATCTGCTAGAATCGGGTTGCGCAAAACGCGGAGAATGCGCAACGGTGGACGCCCTTGTCGCCCTTGCGGATGAACGGATGTATGTTCAAAAACGCAGTCGTGCTGTGATCGATCATGGCAAACCGACGACGGCGGAGGAGCAGGAAGCGCAATTCAATATAAACGGGAAATGGAGGCGGCGAAAAATGTCAATCGAGCAATTCTGGCAAACGTTTTTGAAGGAAACGGGCAGAGACCTTGGAACGAAATATTTGGAGTGTTTTCATTTTGATAATAATGAGCCCTCGGCAAACGAGCTGCTCGCGTTGGTTCTCTCCGGCAAAAAGCGGGCGACGGCAAGCAGCCTCTACGCCTTTGAGGCGGGAGAACACCCGAAGCCGGGCAATCTTTCTATTGTGACGGATTGGGACGGAAACCCGCGATGCGTAATTGAAACCAGGAGCATACAGATTTTGCCCTTTCGGGACATGACGTTTGAAATCTGCTCCCGTGAGGGAGAGGACGAGTGCCTCGAAACCTGGCAGGAGGGGCACAGGCGCTTTTTCACACAGGATGGGGAGGAGATGGGCTACGTATTCTCCGAGGATATGCCCGTGGTATTTGAGGATTTTGAGGTTGTGTATCAGCGTTAATCCGACAAAAATGATAGACCGGAAGAGCTCGAGTTTATTTGTAAAGAGTGTTTCTCGAAAACAGACAACAGCGGCACGCAGAATAATCCTGCGTGCCGTTTTTGTATTGCAATAGTTTTTAGTCCTCTTTGCTGGCTGCGGGTTCCGGTAGCGAACTTGCCTGCTCCGGATGTGCAAGCAAAAGCCCCGAAGCGGCTGCGGTCAGCGGCGCGGCGGCGACTAGGCCGAAGGAGCCGACGATGGTGTGGATGACCTCCGAGGCAACATATTTATAGTTAAAGACATTGATCAACGGTGTGCCCTGCGCCATAAACACCATGAGCAGTGCAACAAAGCTGCCCGAATAGGCCAGCAGCAGCGTCGTGGTCATGGTTCCCATCGCCGCGCGCCCGACGCGTACACCACTCATCATCGCCTCAAATCGAGAGAGATCAGGCCGCTTTTGTACAACCTCGTTGACCGCTGCCGCGATATCCACCGTGAGATCCATCATCGCTCCGCTGGAGCCGATAAAGATACTCGCCATGAAAATCTGCGTCAGATTGAGTGTTTCATAGCCGCTGTACAAGAGACTTTCGGAGAACGACATGACCGCGCCGTGGATATGAAACGCATTGGTGCTGAAGACGCCGAGTACGGCGGTAATGGTCAGTCCTGCGATGGCGCCAATGCACGAAGCAAGTGTCAGGCGGTTAAAGCCGAACACCAGCGCGATGATGAGAATCGTAAGTCCTGCGGTGACAAGCGAGCCCACGAGGATCGGGTTAACTCCGTTGAGACAGAGCGGAACAAGCACTTTCCAGATGGTTAAGACGGATAGGACAAAGGAAAGGATGGCGCGTAGCCCCGTCCAGCCCGCAAAAAGAAGCAGGAGGGCAAAAAATGCGCCAAGCAACAATAGTTCACCCGTGATGCGGTAGTGGTCAATCATGCTCACGGAGGAAACCAGCTCGCCCGCTTCGTCGTAGCTGACCAGTACCAGCGCGGTTTCGCCCGCTTTGTAGATTTTATCCTGCTCAAACGAGCCGTTGAGCATGTTATAGGCGCGGTAGGTCTCTCCCTTGTGGCTGCCGCTGAGTAGCTTGATTTGGCAGACCTGCTCACCCGTGCGTACGAGCCCGGTGTCCTTAATGGTACTGTCGTCCACCGAGATGATTCGCGCCGGGAGTCGATCCGAACCATCGGTGCTGCTCGCACCGGCTAGTTCAAATCCTGTTGGCAACAATAAGAGCAGGATAATCAGCGCAAGGCAGACCGCGACGGAGAGCCACGTACGCTTTGTTTTCAGTTGTTCCATCTATGTTTTACCTCTATATCGATTGCTGGAAGTAGCAGCCGAGGCACCCGCCGGAGTGGTGGCGGATGCCTCGGCTTTGTTACGGAATGGATCGCTGAATCAGGAAATCCCGAACAGGGTTGCCATCTTGTGGTAGATGTCCGTGTTGTCATATCCGCCCACGAACAGCTCCGAGCCTACGCCGCTGGCATAGACTGCTGCGGGCAGACCGGTGTGCGAGTAGGAGGAGAAGTTGATGCCGGATTTATTGTTGAG
>JAEWYV010000153.1 GCA_023458615.1 Bacillota bacterium | reverse complement strand
CAACTTCTTTGAAAGCCGCAACGATCTTCTCTGCGTCTTCCTTGTTAACGCCTTCCTTGACTTTGCTCGGTGCGCCGTCAACGACGTCCTTGGCTTCTTTGAGGCCGAGGCCGGTGAGCTCACGAACAACCTTGATGACCTTGATCTTCTCGGCGCCGACATCCTTGAGGATGACGTCGAACTCGGTCTTCTCTTCCACTTCTTCAGCGGCGGCAGCGGGGCCGGCAACGGCAACTGCGGTTGCGGCGGCGGATACGCCAAACTCCTCTTCGAGGGCCTTGACGATCTCAAACAGTTCCAGAACGGACATCGCTTTAATATCAGCGATTAATTTTTCCTTATCCATAATTTCCTCCATAATTTTTTGTTGCGGATGTTCCGCATATTTGTTGTAGTTGTCCTATGCGGGCTCCGCTTACGCTTCCGCTCCGCCCTGCTTTTTGGCGATTTCGTTGAGCGCGATAACGAACTTGGAAATCGGGGACATCATAGAACCGAGCATGCGGGCAATCAGCACCTCACGGCTCGGCAGGTCAGCGATTGCTTCGATCTGCGCTGCGTTGAGAATGTTCTTCTCGACGATACCACCCTTAAACTCGCACTTCTTCGCTTTCTTAATGAAAGCTTTGAGGATGCGCGCTGGGGCGGCGACGTCGTCATAACCAAACGCGAATGCGCTGGGCCCTTTGAGAATCTGTGCGTCCTTTGCGTCGATGCCGGCTGCTTCACACGCGCGCTCCATGATGTGGTTTTTGATAACCGCATATTCTACGCCCGCTTTACGCATCTCTGCGCGAAGCTCGGTATCCTCTGCAACGGAAATGCCGCGATAGTCAAAGGCGACGATGCTCTGTGCCTTTTTGATCTTTTCTGCGGCGAGAGCAACCTGTTCCGCTTTGCGTTCGATATTCTGTACGTTTGCCATCTAGTAGTTTCACCTCCTTGTTTCTGCTTAAAGGAAAATAAAAAATCCCTTCGCCCAAACAAGACAAAAGGATGATAGTGCAATAAACAGATGTTATTGTACGCGTCACCTCGGCAGGACTTATGCGGTCTACCGCTGCCGGCTGTCTTGGGCGATTTTGTTACCGCAGTAGATATTATCATACGGGCTGCTGTTTGTCAACAAAACCCAATAACAATCATCCTTCTGCGTTTGCGGGATATCCGCCCGGAAAGGCTGAATTCACAGCCTTTCCGAAGCGACCATTAACGTTAGAACTTTAGGGTGTTGAAGCGGACGCCCGGGCCCATCGTCGCGCTGATGACAACGCTCTTGAGGTAGGTGCCCTTCGCAGCGGAAGGCTTGGCCTTAACGATCGCGTCCATCAGCGTGGTGAGGTTCTCCTGGAGCTTGTCAGCGCCAAAGGAGGCTTTGCCGATGGGGCAGTGCACGATGCTGGTCTTATCAACGCGATATTCCACCTTACCGGCTTTGATGTCGGTAACGGCTTTGGCAACATCCATCGTAACCGTGCCGGACTTCGGGTTCGGCATGAGTCCTTTCGGGCCGAGCACGCGGCCGATACGACCGACGACGCCCATCATGTCCGGGGTCGCGACGCAGACGTCGAACTCGAACCAATTCTCGGTCTGGATCTTCTTGACGAGGTCTTCGTCGCCAACATAGTCAGCGCCGGCTTCCAGTGCTTCGCGGGCTTTATCGGCCTTGGCGAACACGAGGACGCGAACCTTTTTGCCCGTGCCGTGCGGCAGAACAACCGCGCCACGAACCTGCTGGTCAGCATGGCGGGGGTCAACGCCGAGGCGGACGGAAGCTTCGATGGTTTCATCAAACTTCGCCTTTGCGGTGGTCAGAACGAGGTCGAGACCTTCGCGAACGTCATAAAACTTCGCAGCCTCGATGCCCTTTTTGCTTTCAGTATACTTCTTACCGTGTTTCATACTCTCGTTCTCCCTTACTCGCCAACGATGACGCCCATGCTGCGCGCGGTGCCCGCAACCATGGACATGGCCGTCTCAACGCTGCTCGCGTTCAGGTCGGGCATTTTCAGCTCGGCGATCTCGCGAATCTGCGCTTTGGTAATGGTGGCAACCTTGGTCTTGTTCGGCACGCCGGACGCATGCTCAATTCCACAGGCCTTTTTGATCAGGATTGCGGCGGGCGGCGTCTTGGTGATGAACGAGAACGAACGATCCTGGTAGACAGTGATGACGACCGGGATGATGAGACCGGCGGACTTCTGCGTACGCTCATTGAACTCTTTGCAGAATGCCATGATGTTGACGCCCTGTTGACCCAGCGCGGGGCCTACCGGCGGCGCGGGCGTCGCTTTTGCCGCAGGAATTTGCAGTTTTACATAGCCTTGGATTTTCTTTGCCATTGCAGTTTCCTCCGATTAATATTGGTTGTGGTGATCGGGGTGCCTCCCCTTCCACGTTCTATATACGCACAAGTGCGTTACAGATGAGTTTGCGCCGCAAACTTGCGGCTCTTAGATGCGCTGAACCTGTACAAAATCGAGTTCAACAGGCGTTTCGCGCCCGAACATCGAAACAGTCAGCTTGATCTTCTGACGTTCCGCATCCAGCGCTTCCACGCGACCGGTGAAGTTTTCCAACGGTCCATTGATGACGCGAACGGTTTCGCCAACCTCGATATTGAGCACGATCGGAATCCGCTCAACGCCCATCGCTGTGACTTCCTCGTCCGAGAGCGGCACAGGCTTGCTGCCCGGGCCGACAAACCCTGTTACGCCGCGTGTATTGCGAACAACATACCAGGCGCGGGGATTCATCACCAGATCGACGGACTTGCCGCCGCCCTGTTCTGTGGGACGCTCTTTTTCCACGACGTCCACGAGCATTTTGACCATGACATAACCGGGAAATACTTTTCTCTGGGTTACTTTGCGTTTTCCGTTGGGCAAAATCTCGATGGTTTCCTCCGTGGGGTATTTCACCTCAAGAATAACATCCTGAAGCCCTGCATTCTCCACAGATTTCTCAAGGTCTTCCTTAACCTTGTTTTCATAGCCCGAGTAGGTATGAACCACGTACCATTTTGCTTCCTGCACGCTCATAACTCCTTACCCGATTTTAATGTTGCTCAGTGCGCCAAAGCCGCTGGAAAATGCCAGGTCGAGAATGTAGATCAAAAGCGCCATAGCAAGCACGAAGACAATAACCGCAAGCGTGTGGCTGAAGAGTTCTTTGCCCGTAAGCCATGTGAGCTTTTTCACCTCGCCGATCATCTCGCGGAAGAAGCGGATGAGGCCGACTTCAAACATACCGTCCACTGCCAGAATGTAGAACAGGGAAAGCACGACTGCGACGATTCCGGCAATCAGCGCCACAGTGCCCATCTTGGCCGTAGCGGTCAAAATGATGATGGCGTAGACAAGCGCGAGTGCGCCAAGGGTCATGAGCGTCTTGCCTTTTTTCTTAAGCAAGCCGAGCACGCCCGCGGCAACGATCAAAAGACCGAGCAGCGCGCTTGCAACCTTCAACCCGACCGAAAGCGTATAGGTCTCGGAAGGGGTGATCATTTGCATGATGTTGTATGCGGCGAGGAAAAGCCCGCCTGCCGTGAAGAGAATGCTGGCGGGAAGAAGGAGCTTCTTGGAAATCACTGCCCAAAAAGGCTTCTTGTGCGCGCCGTGGGCGTGCGCGTCGATCTTAGCGATCTTCTTGTCCGCGCCCTTGGCATCCTTCTGCGGATTGCTGAGATTCTGTGCCATATCGTTCCTCTTTCGTCGTATCCGTTATTTGGATTCGCGATGCGTCGTGTGCTTGCGGCAGAAACGGCAGTACTTGCTGAACTCCAGCCTCTCCGGGTCGTTCTTTTTGTTCTTGTAGGTGTTGTAGTTCCTCTGCTTGCACTCGGTGCAGGCCAGGGTGATCTTTACGCGTGCATCTGCTGCCATGGTCAATAACCTCCGTAAATTCGGTCAAAACATCATAAATCGAGCCCCTTTGCGGGGCACCTTCAAAAGATACCATAGCTCAGGGGCCATGTCAATTGGTTCTTTTAAAATTGTGGATTTTTTCGCTATTTTTCGGAAATTTTATGGGTTTGCACCATCAATTTCCGGCTACAGTCAGCCCGGAGACCAGCATGCTCGGTGCCCCGAAGAAGCCTCCGCCCGGCATACCGAACTTCAGATCGTTTCCAAGCGCTGTGACATCCTTCATCATCGTGATAAAGTTGCCCGC
>JAEWYV010000152.1 GCA_023458615.1 Bacillota bacterium | reverse complement strand
GCCGCATCCGCAAACGCCTGCAAGTTCTCCGGCGGTGTTCCTTCGGAGAAATAATCGCTTGCAGCCAAGATAAATCCGCCGCGTTGTTTCGCCAATTCCAATACCTCGCGTACGCGTGAGCGAACCTCGGCAGGCGTCGCCGTTTTGAGAAACTGAATCTGGTCGATTCCGCCGCTGAGCACGGTCGGGCGCGGAATCTCCCGCAGCGCGTCCGCCAGAACGGTGTCTCCAAACGGTGCTTCGGTAAGTGACTCATACAGATCGATGCCCATCTTGGCATAAAGCGGGAGCAGATAGCGCGCGTCCCCGCAGTTATGGTAGATCATTTTTCCGCCCACTTCGTGAATCGCACCAATCAACTGCATTTCATATGGCATGACAAACTGCTCAAACATCTTGGGTCCTGCCATGCTTCCGCTCGCCATATTCCCGCTGACGGAGAGGAAATCGCACCCCGCGTCAATCAACTGCGGCACCAGCGCCGCCACACGCGCGCCGAAATATGCAATCATATCCCGGTAAAAATCCTCGTCCACATATGGATCCATCAAGAGATCATCCAGCTTGCGATGCAGCCCTGTCATGTTAAACGCGCCGTGAATCCAGGTTCCAACAAGACCGTCATCCCCAACCAGTTCACGTGCATAGCCGATTCTGGAGCAGTCATACTGCGGCAACGGCGGCTGAAAGCGTTCAAACTGACGAAAATCCGCTTCCTCTTTGATGAAATACTCCGTTGTCGCCTCTACCATCTCGTTTTCGGAGACGCGGCGGTAGGACTTTGTCTGCCGCAGCACACGCTCCGGTGTGGTGATGGTGCAGATTTCATCCCACCCTTGCTGCATCGGTTTTTTCGTTTTCTCCACCCGCCAGCTATCGCAGCTCACAAAGCTCTCGTCAAGATAGTCCGTCATGATATAACTGCGCAGGAGAATATCGAACCCAAACCGCCGATAGAGCGCAACCGTATCCGCAATCGGATCGCTGGAGTTTCCACCATGATATTCGTTGGCAAGATTTTGATAGATAAAGGGCGCAACGGGCACGCGCTCCGTGCGCTTCCCTTCGAGTGTATCCAGCAGAAGCTGCCTTGCGTGCATTTTTGCTCCTCCTCCCTATCGATAGCAGTTGCTTGCCCTGCTCAAAGAACAACGAATGCAAAGCCCATGCAGCGTGCAAACATCTCCAGCTCCTCAAGCGAGTCACCATATACGAGCGCGGAATGGTGTGTCCCGCCGAGCTTTGAAAAGCGCTCCAAATAGTCCGAAACCCGCCCGTTTGGACGGAACCAGCCGTTCACACTCTCGCTCATGTTGTTTTTCCCGCTGACCGGCAAAACCTCGCCCTGTGTGCAAAGCAGGGTGAATTTGCCATTTCCGCCGGGCGCAAGGTTCACATAGGCCGCCTTGCCGGGGCGGAATGTCCCATAGGCAACGGTCGGATTCTCGGCGTTGGTAAACGGAAAATCTTTTTCGGTCAGGCGCGGTTTCCCCGCCGAAACGCGATAGTTAAACTCGCCCATATGGCTTAAAAAGATGCTGTTGCCCTTCCAGTCCGGACAGAACATCTCTGAAAATGTCGTCTCCGGAAACACGCTAAGCAGCGCGCCAACCAGCGCGGCGGTCAGCACATCCCCCTCGCCCGCGTAGCCAACCCCGTTCATCATGCCCTTGGAACACTCGGTAAACGGCATCACGGGCAGCGCCGGATTGCTATCCTCCGTTGCGAGAAAATTCACCGTCATCGCGCTGAGATCTTCCTCTTCGCGCCAATTCCGCAACGCGAGACTCACACGCGCCGTCCGGTCGTAGAGCGCGCGGGTAACGCAGGGATCGATGGAGAAAATTTCCTGATCCGCCGCCCATTCCGCGTCAATCTCAGATTGGGTAATCCCGTCAATGCGCGTCTTACCCCGTGCTTCGTCATAGGGCACAATACTCAGCCCGATGTTCTCCTGCAATTCCGCAAAGGGAACGCAAAAATCCCCCATACCCGCAAACGGGCCGCCAACAAGGCCAACGCGCGCGGTGCGCATGCGCTTGGCGATGATCGCGCCGCGACAGGCTCGCGCGGTTCGTTTGAGCACATCCGATTCCGCATAGTGTCCCGCAAATACGCTATAGGATTTATGATTGCGGCGCAGCAGGTTGCAAAGATCCTGTACACCGTGTATGCCATGGTTATAGAGAATTTCGTCCGCATCCACGCTGCTGTCAAACGCGAAGTTCTCGGTTGTGTCCAGCACGATGAGTGGAAGTTTCGTTCCAGCAAGTACCTCCGCACTCTCCAGCGAGGGCGAATAGGCCAGATGCAGCGTCACGATTGCCGCAACATCATTTTCCTCCAGCTGTCGCACGGCAGCGTGGAATTCCGGCTCCACACGGCAGATGGGCGCGGTTACAATGTGCAGTCCCTCCTGCTCCAGCGCCTTGGCGATGGTATCCAGAAAACGCTCCACGCGCGGACGCATGGCGGGAACGGTATCGTCGTAGAGTTTTAGATAGAGCGGCAGCAGGCCGATCTTTTCCTCTTTCATGGTGAACCTCATGTTTTGTGTATTTCCGCAGTTGTGCGCGGGGTTTGGTTACATAGAATGGTACTTTTTCAGGGAGGAGGGGGCCTGAAGCCCCCTCCATTTGGTGTTGCTAAACCGGATTATTTGCCTGCGGTAACTTCCCAAACGTACTTTTCTTTGAACTGCGCGGCGTTGTCCTTCGTGATAACGATGGAGCCGGAGTCAACCGTCTTGGGCAGCGGGTTGATACCGCCGCCGATGTAGTCGCCGATGACCTTCAGGTCGCCATTGACATAGTCATGCAGCCACTGGAGGGCAAGGAAGCCTTCCACATAGGAGTTCTGCGCATAGGAGGCGGCGAGTTCGCCATTCTCAATCAACTCGAGGGTGGCGGTGTCGCGGTCACGACCGATGACGATGACCTTGCCCGTCAAGCCTGCTTCACGCACGGCTGTGCAAGCGCCAACGGCGGTATACGCCTGCTGACCAATGATGCCGACGACGTCTGCATTTGCCTGCAGCGCGGCGCCGATGTTGGTTGCGGCAACGTTTGCATCTGCAGTATCATCCACTTCCACAACCTTGACGCCTGTGTAGTTGGCGAGGGCTTCCTTCGCACCGCGGAGGTTCTCAAGAGCGGACGGCTGGCCCGCGCTGATTGCTGTGGAGATCAGAACCGTACCGGTTTTTCCTGCAAGGAGCTTGCCCATCTGTTCGCCCATGTCATAGCCGGCCTGATACGGATTGCAGCCGAGGAAGGAGAGGCGGTTGCTGGGGATATCCGTGTTAACGATGATCACAGGGACGCCTGCCGCGATGGCGTTGTCAATCGCCGCTGCGGTCTCCGGGGACTGACCATGCAGAACAATGCCCGTTACTTTGTTTGCAACAGCCTGATCGATGGCCTGGGAAATCTGATCCGGAACAAATTCCTGCGGGCCGGCATAATACCACTTTGCGCCGATGGAATTGGCTGCGTCGCAGACGCCAGCTTTAAGTGCATCAAAGAACTCCAGCTGGAACAGAGAACCGATGACGACATAGGTTTCTCCCTCGCCGGGGAGTGCGGCGGGTGCGCTGGCAGCCGCAGCGGGATCGGCCGCAGCGGGAGCGGGCGCCGGGGAGGCGCAGCCTGTCACCAGGAGCGCAACCACCATTAGGATTGCAACAAGAATCGATGCCTTTTTCATACGTTTATCCTCCTTATTGATGTATTTCCTTCTCAAAAGGAAATCTTAAAATATTCTAGTTTTACTGTTTGTTCACACCGAATGTTCATGCGATGAGTCGCGGAAAACCTGAAACATTCTCTTTTTACTGATTCCTATGCATTCTTCAAACACATACGCGATCGGTTTTTAGGCAACAAGAAACATACCGGGCGAAATTCTCTTCTTTTTCGCTTCATCCGCTTTCTATTCCGTTGTTCCGTTGGTTGGGTCTTGTTCGGCGGAGAGCGCCTAGCAGGCCTCCGTCATGCCGGATGCGAGCGAGACGAGCCGCTCTTCCGAGAGCTTTTTGTCGTTGGTTAAAATTCCTGTGATTCTTCCTTCAAACATGACAATGACGCGATCGCACGCCGCCATGATCTCCGGCAGTTCCGAGGAAACCATCAATACACCCTTGCCTTCCGCCGCGATAGAACGGAGCAATGCGTGAATCTCCGCCTTTGCGCCAACATCAACGCCGCGCGTGGGTTCGTCAATGAGCAATATTTTGGGGTTAGCGGCGAGCCACATGGAGAGCAGCACCTTCTGCTGGTTTCCGCCCGAGAGGTTCATGACCAGCTGCCCAAGGGATGCGCACTTGATGCGCATAGCATCCACATAGTGCTTGGCATTCTCGGCAATCTTGTGGTAGCTCACAAGCCCCGCGCGCTTATAGCTGTGCTCCGACGCAGCGGCGATATTGGTCTTCACATCCTGCTTGAGAAAGAGTCCAAGCAATTTGCGATCTTTTGTAATATAGGCAAAGCCGCGCTTTTTTGCCGCAATCGGGCTATGCACCCGGACCGGCTTGCCTTCGAGTTTGATCGCGCCTGCTGTAGCCGCGCGCCAGCCGAATAATGTTTCCAAAAGTTCGGTGCGTCCGGAGCCTTCCAACCCTGCGATGCCGAGAATCTCACCCTTTTGCAGCCGGAAGGAGATATCCTTGAGCGCTTCTCCGCTGCAAAGGCCATCCACCTCCAGCAGGACATCCTGCTGGACGGTCTGGCTTGTGCGATAGTCAAACTCCACATCGCGCCCGACCATATAGCGAACCAGCATCCCTTTGGTGGTTGTTTCGTCACGCGGGAAGGTGACGACGTGTTCGCCATCCTTGAGCACCGTAATGGTATCCGCTAGGTGCAAAACCTCATCCAGACGGTGCGAGATATACACGATAGTCACGCCCTGGCTCTTCATACGGGCAATCAGTTCGTAGAGCTTCTCCACCTCCACCTCTGTCAGCGCAGAGGTCGGTTCATCGAGAATCACCACGCGCGCGTTCTGCCCGAGCAAGGACGCAATCTCAACCATCTGCTGGGTGCCGAGGCTGAGTTCACGCATGACGCTCTTTTCGTTGATATAGTTCAGACCGCAATCGTCAAGCTGTTCGCGCGTCTTTCGATAAAGCCCTCGATAGTCAATCAAGCCGCCCTTTTCGGGAAAATCGTTTGCGTTCAGGTTGGTCGCAACGTCGAGATGCACAAAATTTGACAGCTCCTGATAGACCACGCCAACGCCCGCGCGCAGCGCTTCCTCCGGCGAACGGAAACAAACCTTTTCGCCAAAGAGCTCAATGGTTCCTTCATCCGCCTGTTCAACGCCAGCCAGTAGCTTGATGAGTGTGGACTTCCCCGCACCGTTTTCGCCAACGAGGCAGTGCACCTCGCCGCTCTTGATTTCAAACCCGACATTCTTCAGCGCAACAACGCCTGGAAACCGTTTTGTGATTCCCGTGAGTCGTACTGCCGTATCCATCATCTGTTCCCTCCGATTCGTCGTTTGCGCATTCCGCTTACTTTGCGGCAACCTTGCGCCGCTTGCTCAGCTGGTCAATCGCAACCGCGAGCACGAGGATGCTTCCCGTGATCACCTGCGTATAGCTGGGGTTGAGGTACAATAGCACGATGGCGTTGTTGATGATCTGCATCAAGGTTACGCCCAGCACCGCGCCGATGAGTTTGCCTTCGCCGCCGTCCATCGAAATTCCGCCAACGAGGAGGCCGACGACGTTTCTAAACTCCAACTGCGTTCCTGCATTCTGACTGCTGCTGCCGAGGCGGGCGGCGAGGACAATGCCCGCAAACGCGGCAACCGCGCCGGTGATCATGTAGGAGATATAGACAAACTTTTCAATGTTGATGCCCGCAAGCTTTGCGGAAAGCTTGTTCGAGCCGATGAGATAGGCGTTGTGAAAGAAGCTGGTATATTTAATAATGAAGATACCCGCGAGAATGATGACAAACATATACACGATGGTAGACGGAACGCCGAGCCAGGTTGCGCGGCCCACGATTGTGAAGCTTTCGCCAAAGTTGCCGAGTGTCTGGCCGCCGATGATGACGAGAGCGATTCCGCGGTAGGCCATCCATGTGCCAAGCGTTGCCACCAGGGGCGTAACACCGAGTTTGTTGATGATGACGCCGTTGAGTCCGCCGAATGCCGCGCCGGAGACGAGGCCGATGAGAATCGCCAGCCAGGCCGGAATGCCCGCGTTGAGCGACAGGCCGACAATCGCGCTGGAGAGGCAGAGGTTGGAACCAACCGAAAAGTCGATATTACCCGCGATGAGCGAGATTGCCATCGGGATTGCGATCATCATATCGACGCTCATGCCCTGCAATAGAACGCGGATGTTGCCCGATGTGGCAAAGGTAGATGTCGATGACATCAGCGCGATCACGATGCACGCAAGCAGGACGACCAGGGATAATTCGCGTGTTTGCAGAATCTTGCGAAACACATTGGTAACCGATTTCTTGGGCTGCATAACTGTTTTTTCCACCGTAGTATCCTCTCTCACTATTTCACTGCGCCAGAACCGTTCCGACGCTTTTTGCCTCGTTCGTTATTTCTTTCCGACTTACACATCCGGCAGGCATTCACTGGTAATGATTGCCAGTTCCGAATACTGCATCTTCTCCGGCACTTCGTTATAATAGAGATAATTGAACATTACCCGCGCGGCATTATAGGAAAAGAGCTCCGGTCGCTGCTCAATCATCACCTTAAGGTAGCCGTCCTTCATGAGCCGCTCGCCCATCACCGATAAGTCGAACCCGACGACGACGATATCCTTCCGCCCCATGTCGCGCAGAACCTCGCCCGCAATATAGGAGTCCGCGTCTGTGCAGAAGAGTCCGCGCAGATCATCGTCCACAATCGCCGCTTTCACCATCTCATAATACAAATTGGAATTATCGGGTATATTCAGCTCAAACGGATGAATATCCGGATAGTACTCCTTGACCATATCCAGAAAGCCGCGCTTGCGCTCCTTGGTCTGCATGTGCTCATGCACCTGATTGATCGTGAACACGTTGCCCTTTTTGCCGATATAGTTCGCCAGAATCTGGCAGCCGATGCGTCCGGCTTTATAGGCGTTCGGCCCAACATAGCAGAGCTTTTTATCGGTCATCGCGTCCGCGCCAAAGGTGACGACGGGTCGTCCGCTGCAGGCAAACTCCTCCAGCAGGGTGTTGAGCTTTGTTGCACTCTGCGGCTGAATGATCAACCCGCTGATGGAACCATCCGCAATCACGCTGCGAATGGCATCCTCCTGCTCCGCGATGCTCTTGGTGTAGCATTTCTTGATTTCCAGCTGAAACCCGTAGGCGCGATAGTCCTCTGCAAATCTGCGAAAGCCGCGCTCAACTTCTGGAAAATACGCTTTGGTGGTTTCGGAATAGATGACGGCAACCTTGCTGTCCTTTGCTTTTGCCAGTGCGCTTGCGACATGGTTCTTTTGATAATCCAGCTCTCGCGCCGCGTGCAATACCGCGCTTCGCGTCCGCTCATAGACCGGGTCGCCCGCCATAACCTTCTTTACCGTGCGCAGTGCGTATCCCGACTTTTCCGCCACATCCATCAGCGTGACACGCTTTGTCTTCTCCATGCTCATGCATCTCATCCTTCAGGCAGTCTCGAATTTTTAGAAAACCGATCTCGAACTTCTTTATTCGAACTTCTTTTCACGGCCAGTCCGATGTTGCGATCGCGGCTTCTTAAATACTTCGTATGGCAAATGCCGCAGTGTTTCGGCATTCATTGATTCTTCGGTTTGCGGTTTATGTTCTAAGCGGATGATTGTCCAGATTCGGTGTTGAAACGGTGTATTGAAATTGCTGTTTTGTGTGCATCTTGCGTTTGAACGTGCACCTTGTGCACTATTTATATGTGTAATTGCAGGATTGTGCGGAAGTGTCTCCCGATGCACCCATTATATGCACCCATTTTCGGCGTGTCAATCCTATTTTTCAGAAATTTCGCGGGTTGACATCTCAATTTCGGGCACGTACAATAGGAAATATACAATAAATCCCAACAAAATATGCACCTCGTGCACTTTTATTAATGGTATTGTGCACAGAAAGGCCCGGTATATGATGTACGACTATTTTCACAGAACGGATCTGGACGAAGCGTTTTATACAAGCCATCTATTGCCCCGCATGCCGCGCGAGATCATTGACGCGCATGCGCACTTTAACCTGCCGGCGCATGTTCAGAACATCACCAAAGAGACAATCGCAGGTGACTGGGCGCTGGAATGCGGTCTTTTGATGAGCTACGAGGATGCCTGCGCATATTATCGAACGCTCTTTCCGGATACCATCATCCATATGACCGCGCTGCCCTGGCCGCTGCGCGAGGCGGACACGATCGCCAACAATCAATATGTCTCAAAAATTTCCAAATTGCCGCACGTCAGCGGGCTCATGACGATCCGCCCGGAGTATGAAACGGCGACGATTGAAGCTTCTTTTATATCGGGTGGTTTCTCCGGTTTTAAGCCATATCCCTATATGGCAAGCGCAGTCAAAGGCGCGGAGGTCAGCATCTTTGACTTCATGACGCACGACCAGTTTGCGCTGGCAAACAAGCTGCATGCGCCGGTGCTGATGCACCTGCCCCGCGCAGGCCGCCTGCCCGCGCCGGAGAATGTTTCCGAAATTCGCACAATCCTCGAACGCTATCCAAACGTAAAACTCGTCATTGCGCACTTCGGGCGCTGCTTCAATGTAGAATATTTTGAGCGCGCGCTGGAAGCGCTCGGCGAGGATATCCACCGTGTTTGGTTTGATACCGCAGCGGTGCTCAACCCCGCGGTGCACCGTCTCGCGCTCGGTGAACTGGATTATCATAAAATTCTGTTCGGAACCGATTTGCCGATCTTCCTCTGGCACGGCAAGCGCGAATGGAAAAATGGTACTTATATCAACCTCTGTCGTGAGGACTTCAGCTGGAATAAGCATCTGCATCCGGAAGACGAGCCAAGCTATACCTACTTTGTCTATGAGCAAATCAAGAATATGCTGGATCTCATCGGTAACGACGAGGATAAAAAGCAAGCCATCTTCTTTGGCAATGCCAAATCGGTCTATTTTGATCTGCCTATAGGCGGTGTCCAGCTATGAACATCCCCTTGTTAAAGCATCTGGGCAACATCGATCAAGTTGCAGGGGTTCGCATGGAGCGTTTGGAGGAAGGAAACGGCGCGCAAACGCGCATTGCCCGCGTCTGGAATGCGGCGGGGCTTTCCTTCTCTGTTTTGCCGGATCGATGCATGGATCTATACGATTTCTCCTATCGCGGCATCAACCTCGCCTTTCATTCCAAAAACGGCCTTGGCGCGGAGCGGTTCTTTGCGCCGCAGGCGAGTGAGTTTTTTAGTGATTGGGGCGGCGGCATGCTCGCCACCTGCGGGTTGGATAATGTGGGCGGCGCTGTCAGCCACGACCCGATGAACCCGTATCCGATTCATGGAAGAATCGGCAGTCGTATGGCGGAGCATGTTTCGGCCGATGCGCGCTGGGATGGGGAGGACTATATTCTCGAACTCTCCGGCAGCGTCCGCGAAAGCCGGCTCTATGGGCGTTCCCTTGACCTGCACCGCCGGATTCAAACCTCGCTTAACGCCTGCGAGGTGACCATCTGCGACACCATCACCAATCTCTGCGATGCACCGGAGCCGGTGTTCCTGCTCTATCACTTCAACTTTGGCTATCCTTTGCTGGATGAAAACAGCCGTTACTTCGGGCCCGCGTCGGACACAACGGAATATAGCGCGGTCGGAGATTTCAACTTTCACCAGATGCATGCGCCAATCGACGGTCAGGAGCAGCAGACATTCTGCCATAAGCCGCATCGGCAGGGTGAAACAACCGCCGGACTCTACAACCCCGATCTGGGGATTGCCGCCTATCTGCGGTACGATTCGTCCGTTCTGCCCTATCTGCTGGAGTGGAAATGTCTCAAGTCACACGATTATGTCCTTGCAATTGAACCCGCAAATTGCCCCGCCCGCGACCGTGAAACCGACCTGAACAGCAACGCGGCGTTCCTGCTCGGCGCTTATGAAAGCACGGCCTATCAGGTTACGCTTGGCATTGCGGAAGGCGAAGCGGCAAAGGAACTCTATCAGGCAAACGCATAAAGGGAGAATACGTTATGTATGTCATCGGTCTCGACATCGGAACGACGGGAACCAAAGCCCTCGTCGTCGACAGCGCGACAGGCGAGGTCCTCGGCAGGGGTTATTCCGGTTATCCGCTCGTGACGCAGGGTGACCATGCCGAGCAGGACGCCAATGACTGGATCAAGGCCAGCCAATCCGCCATTCGCGCGGCGCTGCACGAGTGTGATCATAAGCCAATTTCCGCCATCGCAATATCCTCGCAAGGCGCCAGTATGGCAATGGTAGACGCTAGCGGCGTGCCGATAGGCAACGCGATTACATGGATGGACTCCCGCGCGCGCGCCGAGGCGACGACGCTGGAGGAGATGCTTGGTAACGAGTATGTCTATCACATGTGCGGCTGGCGAATCTTCCCATCGCTCGACGCGGCAAAGATTCTCTATCTGAAGCGGGCCGGGTTGGAGCAGCCGGGATGCCGATACCTAAGCACCATTGAGATCGTCAACCAGCATCTGACCGGGCAGGTGGTCATCGACCCGACCAACGCCGCCATCCGGCAGTTGATGGACATACGCACCGCAAAGTGGGATCCGCGCATGCTGGAGACGCTTGGCATTTCGCCCAATCAGCTACCGGAGATTCGCCCAACAGGCGCACTGGTGGGCGGACTGACGGCATCATCCGCGCACGCGCTGGGTCTAACCGAGGGGTTGCCTGTGTTTAACGGTGCCCACGATCAATATTGCGCCTCCATCGGCGCGGCTGCCATTCACGAAGGGGATATGCTCCTCTCCGCCGGAACCACATGGGTGATCCTTGGCTTGGGCAAGCAACTGCTGTATTCAAGCTCCTTTATCGCTCCATCAATTCACCCAGTACCGGGTCTCTACGGCGCAATGGCGTCGCTCTCTGGAACCGGCATTTCGCTGGAATGGTATAAAAACAAGTTCCTGCCTGACGTTACTTTTCAGGAAATGGATCATCAAGCGCAGCAACGCGCAATCGGCGATCTATTCTATTACCCTTATCCTCTCGGCGCGGCCTACCCGATCTGGAATACCAACGCGCAGGCCGCTTTTGTCGGCTCGAACCTAAATCATGATCGGTTTGACTATGCGCGTGCCATTATGGAAGGTGCGGCGTTCGGTGTTCGGCGCGCGCTGGAAGACTTTTCTCAAAACGGGTGTGAGATCCGTGCGTTAAAGGTTCTCGGCGGCGCATCCAAAAGCGCACTCTGGACCGAACTCATCTGTGACATCGCAAACACACCCGTTCAATTGCTACAGGAGTCCGACGCCTGCGCGCTTGGTGCCGCAATCATTGCCGCCTGCGGCGCGGGAGCGCACGCGGACTATGCAGCAGCCGTAACCGCGATGGTGCACAGTGCGCAAACGCTTTCGCCATCCCCCGAGCAGGCGCAGTATTTTGCTGCAAAGAGTGAGCGCTATCGAAATTGTTGGGATCAGCTGGCGGTTTATTACCAATAACCTCTGCCAATCGTTCGCAAAGAGCTCCTGGTCTCTATTGATCTACATGACAAAGCCCTGTCCATTTATGCATGGATCAGGGCTTTTATGGTTCTTATTGGACTTGCGTGTTTCGTTCGCAGAAATCCGTTGTCGATTCTCTCGACCTGTCATACCCAAAATGCGCAAGCCGTTTATCCATCCGGTTATTTCTTACTTTCGGCTGCCCGCAGAGTGATCACTCTGCAGGCGAATGCCGCACCGTGGGCAGCGCCGCGCGTTGATTTCTTTGCCCAGAAATGAATTGCAATGCGGGCACCTCCAGTTGAGCAGCGTAAACACAACAGCGCTCAAGAGAAAGAAGATTAGAATGATCGTAAACACGGTATCATCAATAAAGCTCAGATTCTGAACCTGCGATAAAACCACATACAAAAGAATGATCGGGATGCATGTTACCGCGATGATCAATTGTTTCTTTCTTCGTTTTTGATATTCGCCCTTTACCGATAGAGACATGCTCTTACCCTCCTATGGCACTCAATAGCAAAACACCCGCTCGCGCCCAGGGATTGATACTTTAACACCTTTGATTCGGCTTATGCCGTCTAATCATTGGAATGCCTATTATCTCACTCCCCCATTTGATATTAGCATGTTGCTTCGTAAGCGGGTTTTTGACGTATCAAACGGATAAAATTATGTTGCGAACGGATGATTGCCCCGCTTCCGCAAGGATTCCAACCATCGTCCGACGCGGTTTAATGCGATATCCGCGTCGATGTTTACAGGGTAACACATGCGAATGCCCTGAATCATTCGGACAAAAAAACAAGAAACTATGTTTGCGAATTTCTACCTGCAATGGTATATTGGTTTGGATATAAAGCAGTGGTTTGTATGAAAACATCTTGGCTTTTCGCAGCACGTTGCTCCTATCCAACGACTTGTTCGGGGTCTTGCGCGAAATTTGCAAATGCTATTACGGCAAAGATGAATTTCACTTTGCACAATATATTAGGAAGGATTTTTCACAATATGGAACGAGGCAATGTATTGGTCATCGGCAACTCCGGCGTCGGAAAATCTACACTCATCAACGCAGTTTTAGGTGAGAATGTCGCCGAGGCGGGATGGGGCACCAGCGGAACAACCCCCGAACTCAAGATTTACGAGAGTGAGGAAATTCCGTTTCGCGTCATCGACAGTATCGGATTTGAACCTTCGTTCTTCAAAGAGATGAAGGCCATCAATGCCGTAAAGAAATGGTCTAAGGACAGTGTAAAGCAGGGAAATGAAGACAATAAAATCAATGTTATCTGGTTCTGTGTCGATGGAACCGCCGCCAAATTATTCCCAAAGACATTGGAAGATCTCTCCAGAGCCACCTCCATGTGGGAATCGGTGCCGTTGGTGGTCGTCATCACAAAATCGTTCTCTGTTCCGGATAGGCAGAGAAACATCGATATGGTGTATCAAGCGTTTGCAAAGCAGCGCCGGTATGGCAAAAACCTGCGCAAGGTGATTCCCGTCGTAGCGTCTACATATGTCCTCAATGAGAGCGCATATGCACCGCCGGAGGGCATTGCGGAGTTGATCGACGCGACAAACGAGCTGATGCCGGAAGGAATTAAGGCCGGTGAATCCGATATCGCCATGTTCCAGCTCAATCGAAAAAGGGCGCTTGCTCACGGGCTCACGGGAGCCTCGACCGCTGCCGCCGTGGTCGTTGGCGCGGTTCCGATTCCATTTGCCGATGCGCTGATCCTCTCGCCCATTGAACTGGGTTTGGTGAATGGGCTTGCACAGTTATACGGAATCAACAAAGCGGAAGGCTCAAAACAGTTTTTGAATTCTATTGTTGAGGTCGGAACGGTCAGTTTGGCTGCAAAAACGGCGATCAGCGCACTAAAAGCCATCCCCGCCGTCAATATCGGTGCCAGCGTATTAAATGCCGTCATCGCCGGTAGCATTGTTGCCGCGCTTGGCGAGGGCACAATCTACGCCTTCGAACAAGTGGCATCCGGCAAAAGGAGCCTACTTGACCTTTCCTGGGTAGAGAAGGCAGTCGGCGATAAGATTTCGCCGAGGCTAACCGAGCTTGTAAACACGATTGTTGGCAAGCTCTCGTCGAATTCGGACAAAAAGGATATTGCCGCCATCATTTCGGACGTATTCAAAAGCGGCGCACTCTTTGGCAACAAGTCGACCAGTATTGAGTAGTGATCTCCATCTAGACCTATTGGCGAGATCAAAGCAAGGACCACCCGTTTGGGTGGTCCTTGCTTTGGCGTGCCCGAAAGGATTCCTACGGTTATCCGTCCACTGCTCGCTCACTCCGCTCGCAGTTTGGACGGCTACGCTTCGCCTGTCGCTAAAAACGCCGCTACTAGGGCGTTTTCTAAACGCGGCTACGCGAGAAATTATGAATTAAAGAAAATGCATGCATTTTTAATAAATTTCTCCGAGACATTGTAGCTTTGCAACAATGTAAGCGAATCCTCTCAAATAATACAACCAAATAGAGAAGCCACCTAAAGGTGGCTTCTCTATTTGGCGTGCCCGAAAGGATTCGAACCTTCGACCCTCAGAGTCGGAGTTGACTGACTATTTTGGCATAATCGTTCGCAATCTCGAATAATCGCCCGTAATCGCGCATAATTCAGAACTCTTACCTCTTGTAAAATGCGACAAATTTCGTAATCTCAGGCAATCTTTCGCAACCTATTGCGGTCATATGCGTCAAAAAATGCGTCAGAAGCAGGTGACTTCTGACGCAGTACAGAATCAACTATTCTAACCCGATACGTAGATACTATTGTTTACTAACGTGCTTGTTCCCCTGTTTCGCACGGTGTTTCAGGAGATCTGAAGACCCTATCGGGAATAGGTTTCCAGCATGTCGAATACCTCTTTGTTGTAGAACATCGGCGTCCCCTCAATTGGAAGTAGCGTAGACGCGATTTTTATCTGTTCTGGCCACATGCGGTTTTCCACGCCGCACACATTATCCATGTAGTTCCACATCCAGGAAATGTGATCCTTCTGCAGTGTTTTCAGCCATTCGGTATGGTAGGCGATATATTCCGACAGCGATAGATCTTCCGTATCGGAACCAACCTCAGAGAGGATAAATCCGACATTGTATTTCTTCGCGCACGCGATCGCCTTCCCCATCAAAACGGTTTCGAAATAGTCTCCGTTCAGCACGAGCTGCGGCGAATCGATGTTTTCCGTGGATCCATCCGCCCGAATCAGGATCGTGGGCATCGGCTCGTTCTCGTTCGTTGTATACAGATCGTGAACGGCCAGCAGAACGTCCGTCCGCCCGGGCTGCAGCAATTCCATCGCATACATATACAGAACGTCGTGTACGCCTTCTATCTGTAGCTCCTTCGTGCCTTCCGGAATAGTGGCCTCAATGATTTCACTTTCCTCATCATCGCCCGGATAGATGGTTACGCCATCCGCCCGTATTGCCAGTCCGCCTTTCCCTGTCGACCAGGTGCGATCAATGTAAAACCGGATCGTACCCGCCGCAAAGGTGCTATCGCTGCGTAGCGTCAATACCGAGTGATCTGCGCCCGGGCAGAAAATTCCCGGTAAATACTCCATTGGCCAGTGTCCTTTGTAGTTAATGCCGAACTGCTTTAGGCCGTCGACTGTAGCAATCCCGTTGTGCAGAGAAATGCAAGCCCCCATTTTCGCCAGTTCCTCAGGAATTTGTTTGCCGACGTCGTTGACAATCACGATCCGCTGTGGACTGACCTCCCAAATAGCACGCAGAACGGGCGCAAGTCGATCCTCATACAGCGAAACGCTTGCTTCTGGCACGGCTGCCTCAGCCACCAACTCAAAGCTCAGATACTTGCTCGGAATATCAGCATACCGCTTTGCAAGCATTACCCAGTAATCCGAAAAAACGCTGAATATCGCATCATCGGCGAACAACTCCTCGTTCGATTGGACGGCTTCCTCCTGCATGGTTGCATTCTGCTTGCAGGGCATTCCACTAACGCAAATCATAATATGCAGATTGTACTTGATTCCCCAAGAAATAACCTCGTCGAGCTGATCCAGTTCCGACTCGTCGATCATATACGGCTCGCCATCTTTACCGAGATAGGACATGCCATACAGCACGCGCATGCAATTAAACGTACCACGTTCCCCAATAAACTTGAATTGTTCCTCTATGAAGTGGCCTTTTCCGGTCGTATTGGCCCAATTATCGTCGATGTCATTCACCAAATATTTATTGCCGGCAATCATCCCTGTCCAATACGGCAAATCGGAAGCAGTCGCATCCGGTAATGTGGAAGGAGCATTCAGCAGTTCGTCCGTAATGATCGATTTGTTGTAAGTGCCAACCTGCTCGATCGGAATATAGCTTGAAGGCTCCAACGCAGCGGCCGATCTCTCCAGCACACATCTAGGCGTTGGTGTCGGTCTAACCACTTCTTCACTCGCTTCGGGCTGTAATTCCGTGTGAGATGACGTAGAAGCAGTAGGGGCAGCGCATCCAAAAAACAGTATTGAGAACGTCACTAGAAACAAAATTGGAAAGAGTTGTTTTTGTACTTTCATGCATTCCTCCACCAGACAACAGAATTTTTATCATGACGCATTGCAACGCGCAAACAGTGCACGCCATTTTTCAATGAAGACATCTTAACGATGTTATTCATAAAGAGAACCTCGATATACAAACCAACTCGATCTCAGCAAGTTATGTTGTAAGAGGGGTTAGTTTACTCTAAGATAACTCCCATTTTACAATTGGGATTATTGGAACGATTGCAGTTGTTGTAACAATTCAATGCAATAAGAAGCGTCTAAATAATTGACTGGGGTAAACCCTAAATATCTTCTACCAGCATTGCTAAAGTTGATGTATTCGTTACTATACCAACCGAGCCCATATTTGTTTAGAGCAGAGTACACATCGTTGTAATAAGCGAGTGCCGCATCTAGCGTACATGCGTTAAAGTTCGCATTCTCAATGCGCACAATCGAATGCGGAGCAAACTCCGAAATCGTCTTGGCCCAAGCATCAATCGTATCCTTGTTCGCTTGCTGCCAAATCGTTTCGGATGTATAAGTTAAATCCTTACTAATGACGATAAATCGCCCTGTGCCATAGCTGTTGGGACAGATCATAATTTCCGACGTCATGATTTGCGACGGTGGTTCCGGGTCTCTTCCTTCCAGACCGGCATCATAGTCTGTCTCAAACCACCAGCGGGGGATTGCGTATGAGTCCGGCAGAGTGATCTAGCCCCCTGAAACCGGGCCAGCTACAATGTTAGGAAAAAGAGAAAGAAGACTAACAAAGGAGCTGAAAGGAAATGGCAAGAAAGAACTACACAGTTGAACAGATCATCGTCAAGCTACGG
>JAEWYV010000151.1 GCA_023458615.1 Bacillota bacterium | reverse complement strand
ATCTAGACGGAGCATATGTCATACCGGGGCTGATCGACATTCATAACCACGGCAACTCCGGACACGATTTTTCGGACGGGGACGCGGATGGACTGAGAACCCTCGCGCGATATCTCGCGAAAAATGGAATCACCTCGTTTGCGCCTGCCTCGATGACCCTGCCGGAGGAGCAGCTGCGTGCGGCTTATGAAACCGCCGCCGCGTTTGCAAAGGAGCAGCCGGAAGGTGCTTCGGTTCTGCGCGGCATTCATATGGAAGGGCCATTTTTCTCGGAGAAAAAGAAAGGAGCCCAGAACGCCGCCTATCTTGTTCCGCCGGATTACGATATGTTTTTGCGCCTTAACGAGGCAGCGGCAGGGCTCATCAAGATTACGGATGTTGCGCCGGAACTTCCGGGCGCAATCAACTATATTAAACGGGCGAGCAAGGTCTGTAAGGTGTCCATCGCGCATACAGATGCGAACTATGAGCAAGCAAAGGCTGCTATTGCGGCGGGCGCAAGGCACATTACCCATCTATTCAACGCCATGCCGCAGCTCTTGCATCGCGCGCCAGGCGTCATCGGTGCGGCTGCGGAATCGCCGGAGGTGATGGCGGAGCTCATCTGCGACGGCATGCATGTACACGAAAGTGCGGTGCGCGCAGCGTTTGCGCTCTTTGGCGCAGATCGGCTTTGCCTCATCAGCGATTCGCTCGCCTGCTGCGGCATGCCGCGTGGAGAGTATATGCTCGGCGGACAAAAGATCATGGTGGACGGGACGGTCGCGCGGCTCGTGGATGCGCCGGAGACCCTTGCTGGATCGGCCAACAATCTTTTTGGTATCTTTGGCATAGCGCTCTCGTTTGGCATCCCCGCCGAGGCGGCGGTGCGCATGGCAAGCTATAATCCCGCTCGCGTACTTGGTGCTGAGGGCGAGGTTGGCTCCATCGACAACGGTAAACGCGCGGACTTCCTCGTGCTCAACGGAGATTTCACGCTTGAGCGCGTGTTCCTCGCGGGGCGCGAGTTGGATCGGTAACCCGTGGATACAAGGGCGATCTACAAAATTCAAACGATCGCGCACGGTGCGGCGCATAGCGGCGAGGTGTTTCGTCTGCCGTATGACCGGCCGGAGGGCGCAAAAGCGCCGGAAACGCACGGGCAGCTTGTCTATCTACCAGGCGAGGGGCTGGAACTATCCATGTGGTGCTGCGAGGAGAACCCGCGCGCCGTCTATCGTCGGCCGAACGATCCAGTTCACACCGACAGTTGCATGGAGATGTTTCTCAATTGCTTTCCCGATCTGCCGGAATACGGTTACATCGGGTTGGAGATGAACGCAAACGGAGCGAGCCACTGCTCCTTTGGCACAGGCAGGCATACGCGCGCGTATGTACTCGATCTTGGACAGCCGCATCCAAAGGTGCATGTAGACCGCTACTTAGAAGAGGGGCGAAGCTGGTGGCGGACAACCTGCCTGCTTAAGCAATCGCTTCTTGAAGCGCTGTACGAGCGGGATTGCGCGTTTACTTCGGGGCATCGGATGTGTGGCAATTTTTATAAATGCGGCGATGATACAGAATTTCCGCACTGGGCAAGCTGGGCACCGCTGGAACGGGTGGATTTCCATGTACCGGAACTCTTTGGGGAATTCATCGTCCAATAAAAAACAACAAGTGACGGCAAACAAGGAAATCACCAATCTAATAAAGCAAGCGAATTCAAGGGCAAAACGATCGTGTGAATGAGAAAAAACGGGAGCGACTCAAGCGAAAACGCTGCAAAGCAAGACAGCGAAACGATAGAATGACTGGGGAAAATAGCTATGAACGTAATCGTAACGGACAATTTTGAGCAGACTTGTAACATCGCGGCAAACCTGATCGGTGACGTGATCCGAAACAAGCCGGATGCGCGGCTGGGACTCGCAACCGGTAGCACGGCACAGGGCGTCTATCCCTTCCTTGTGCGCGCCAACCAAGAGGGCAAACTTGATTTTTCGCGCGTGAACACCATCAATCTGGACGAATATGTCGGTCTTGCGCCGGATCATCCGCAGAGCTACCGCAGATTTATGGATGAAAACCTTTTTGACCATATCAACATCGACAAAAGGAACACCATTGTTGCCAAAGGCACAGGGGATATCGAGGCAAACGTGCAGGCGTTTCGCGACGCACTGGCGGAAAAACCCATCGATGTCCAACTGCTGGGAATCGGCGTAGACGGGCATGTTGGCTTCAATGAGCCGGGTCGTGTGCTCTATGACGGCGCACATGTTGAAGAACTGGACGAGAGCACGATAGACGCAAACGCACGTTTTTTTGCAACGCGGGACGAGGTGCCGACGCGCGCTATCTCCATGGGAATGGGGGATATCCTCCGCGCAAAGAAACTCCTGCTGCTCGCTACGGGGGAAAACAAAGCGGAGGCGATGAAGGGGCTATTGCTTAACGAGGAATTGGATGTGCAAAACCCCGCAACACTGGTAAAGACGCATCCCGACGTAACGGTCATCATCGACCGCGAATTGGCGGAGCTGGTTGGCTATCGCGAAGAAAGCGTCTGACCCCTCTACGTATAGATCGATTCGTTTGATAACAAATTCAAGTGCAAAAAAATCGGCTCCGCGCAGAACAGCGCGGAGTCGATTTTTCTATTGTGATTGATTATACGGACCAGATCTTTGGGCTGGAGGCGGAGACGGCAAGCGCGCCCGCCTGCAGCGCGGAGATGACATCCTCTTTTTCGTGGATGAACCCGCCCGCAATGATGGGGACGTCCATGCGTTCCTTAAGTGTGGCAATCACCTTTGGCAATAGCCCCGGTAGAATTTCCACAAAATCCGGCTTGCTTTGCTGAATCTGCTGCTCAAAGCTGTTGAGTGAGCGGGAGTCCAGCATGAAGCCGCGCTGAATCGCAGCCATGCCGAGCTGTTTTGCGCGCTTGATCAGTGCGCCGCGCGTACTGATGATTCCTTCCGCGCCGGTTTCTTTCAGCAGGGCGTCCACGGCGATCTCTTTGGAAGAGAACCCGTCGATGAGGTCGAGATGGACCACGCAGCACTTGCCGCTCTCGTGCACGCGGCGGGTGAGGGAGCCGATGTCCAGCACGTTTCCCATGAGCAGAAATACCACGCGGCAGTCGGACTGCAGCGCGAGGGAAAACTCCTCCTCGTTGCCGACGGCGGCAATGATGGGGTTGCTTTGCAGGTGGTCGTAAAGTTGCTGTGCAGCTTGTTGCAAGGTGAACGATTCCCCTCTCGGTGTGATACAATAAGCATAGGGAAAAACGCCCAAAAGCGCAAGCGCCGCGCGCAAAAATCACGTTTGACAGACCGCTTGTTTCAGGATATGATAATCCTGTACAAAAGTTCCACTGAGATTTGGAGTTTGGAGCGGCGCACAAGTTTGTTTGCGTATGCTCCTTTTTTCATGCCCGCTTTTTTGAAAAAGGGTAACGGCAAAAGGGGCAGACAAAACAAACAGAGTTTTTTCCATACAAAATCAAAGCTTTGAAACAGGAGGAACAAAACAATGGCAGAAACCAGACCGTATATCCCGTGGGACATGATTCAGGGATTCATGACGGATACCTTTGTATCCTATGGCATTCCGCTGGAGGATGCGAAGATTTGCACCGA
>JAEWYV010000150.1 GCA_023458615.1 Bacillota bacterium | reverse complement strand
ACAGATTGCGCAGGCACACAATGCTACACTCTCGATTGACAGCATGCCGGGAGAGGGAACAACCGTGCGACTGATTTTTTCAGCGCCCAAAGGATAACAATTTGATAACCGTTTGGAAACGACTTCTCTGGAAGAATCTGTAATAATGCCCTTATCAAGCGAAAGGGAGATGACGAAATGAAGAAAATAATCGCGAGTGTAATCGCGTTACTGGTGTTGACAGCCTTCGTGGCATGCGGATCTAGAGGCGAGGTCATCGTTGTCCCTTCCGATGCGGAGCGCATCGTGGAGCTGGCAATGGTTCCGGGCAGCCCCACGCCGAAGATGCCCACCCCCACGCCTGCGCCAACCATGGCGTATCAGGAGGAGCACTACACATTTTCGACGACCGCCGTGGAAGGGCGCTTGACGGTCTCGGTAGATGCAACGGTTCGCTATCCTGCGTCCCTTGAGCTTCCGGTTGCGCGCGTCTCCGCAATGGGATTCACGCAGGAGCAGACCAGCGCCTACTTTGAGTATTTTTTTGCGGGGGAGCAGCCCATCGTGGTGGCCAACAACGGCGCTGCAAGCAAGACCAAGCAGTCGCTGCGCGACCTGATTGCGCTCTATGAGCAGGAGATTGCCGATGGCACCATTTTAACGCACTCTCAGTTGACCGAGGACGAGGCAAGAGCGGAAATCGCCAAGCTTGAACAACAGATTCCCGATGCTCCGGAGACAACGCCCCCCGTCGTGATCTCAGACGGCACCATGCTGCCCGCAGTTTGGATGGATAACGACACGCCGGAAGAGTTGCTTGCGTTAAATGTGGAAACAAAGCAGGCATGGTTGAATATCTATACCCCGGTCAATGCCAACGAGCATGCCGAAGCACACTTTTTCTACGATCGCCGGGGTGAACCCGATTATTACGAGGCAATTGTAACCGATCTTGCGCCCAACACCTCCATCTACGGAATGGTCACAACCTGGGACGATGCCATCGCGCTTTGCAAGGATTTCTTTGCGGTGATCGGAATACGGGATATGGTGCCGAGCGAGGCATTTGATCTGAACGAGAGCGGGCTGCATGCATATCGGTTCAGTTTTGTTCGTGCGGTCAACGGAGTCCCGCTCGCGATCAATCACGAGACCACTAGCTACAAAAAAGCCAAAACGCCTTGGGGCTATGAGGATTTTTCAATCACCATAGACGATCGGGGCATTTGCAGCATTGGTTGGGGTGCGCCGACGCAGACAACCGAGATTGTCAACCCAGCCGCGCATGCCATGTCATTTGCCAAGGCAGCGGAATTATTTGAGGCTATGGTGGTGCCTACCTATGAGCCAAGTACGGTTCAATACGACGGCGAGGAACGAACCGTCAGCGTGCAAGTTGACAACATTGTACTATCGCTATTGCGCATTCGGGAGATCAATACAACAGAGCGAACGGGGCTCTACGTTCCAGCGTGGGTGTTCTATGGGAAGACTAAGACCGGTCAATATCTTGATAAGGATTATTCACCTCAGATCGTGTTTGCGCTCAATGCCATCGACGGCAGCGTGATCGATATGGAGATGGGTTACTAAGCAAATGCAAACGTAAAAAAGGGCTGTCCGTTGAGACGATTGCAATCAATCCTCTCCGCGAACAGCCCTCTTTGTTTGGTCTTTTACTTCTCTTCCGTTGCGAGCCTGCGACCCATGAGCACACCCATGACCGAGGCCATCATCAACCCGCGCGTCCAGCCGCTGGAATCACCCAGCGAATAGAATCCCGCGATATTGGTGGTGAAGCTGTCATCCATCTTCACGCGATTGCTGTAAAACTTCAACTCCGGCGAATAGAGCAGCGTCTCCGCCGCGGCAAAGCCCGGCACCACCTGATCCACCGCCTGAATGAAGTTGATGATGTTCGTCATCGCGCGATACGGCATCGCAGCCGTGATGTCGCCTGCGACCGCATCCGGCAAGGTCGGCACCACATTGGAGAACGAAAGCTCCCGCTGCCAGGTGCGCTTGCCATCGAGAATGTCGCCATAGCGCTGCACGAGGATGTGCCCCGCGCCAAGCATGTTGGTCAACTCGCCAACCTTCTGGGCGTAGGCAATCGGCTGGTCAAATGGCACATTGAAGTTATGGGAGCAGAGAATCGCAAGGTTTGTGTTGTTGGACTTCTTCTCCTTATACGCGTGTCCGTTGACCACGGCGAGGTCGTTGTCATAGTTCTCCTGACTCACGAAGCCGCCCGGATTCTGGCAGAAGGTGCGAACCTTATTGCGAAACGGCTGCGGATAGCCGATAAGCTTGCTCTCATAGAGCACCTCGTTGACGGTCTCCATGACCTCGTTGCGCACCTCGACGCGCACGCCGATGTCTACAGTTCCAGGCTGATGCGCAATGCTATGCTCCGCACAGATGCTCTCCAACCAGTCCGCGCCGCGGCGACCGGTTGCGATGACGACGCTCTTGGCAAAGAGTTCGAATGTATTCTTTCCGTCGTTTACAAGAACGCCCTTGCAGACGCTGTTTTCCAGAATCAGGTTTTCGCAGGCGTGCCCAAAGAGCATCTCTACACCGTGCTGCATGAGGTATTGCTCGATGGCGTAATAGATGTCCTGCGCCTTCTCCGTACCGAGATGGCGAATGGGGCAATCCACAAGTTTCAGCCCCGCCTGAATCGCGCGACGGCGAATCTCCTTCAGTGCTGCGTTGTTGCTGATGCCTTCGATGTGCTCGTCTGCACCGAACTCCAGATAGATTCCGTCGGTATAGTCAATCGCACTCTGCGCCTTATCCGGGCCGATCAGCGAGGGCAGGTCACCGCCCACCTCAAACGAGAGCGAAAGCTTGCCGTCTGAAAACGCGCCTGCTCCGGAGAACCCCGTCGTGATATGGCAATATGGTTTGCAATTGACGCAGCGACCGGTGATGGCCTTGGGGCAGCGGCGCTGTTCCACCGCGAGGCCTTTTTCTACAATCATAATCCGCTGTTTGCTTCCGCGCTTGATCATCTCGAGTGCGGTGAAGATGCCGGAAGGGCCAGCGCCAACGATCACAACGTCTGTTTGCATATGTGTTCCTCCTAAATTGGTCTTTGGCAAGTCATTGCCAACAAAATAATATATTTATCAGAAAACACGCGCTTTGTCAATGAAAACCCTTGTTTCGCGCCTTTCTTCCCCGCCGGAACTGCCACGCTTACAGCCGCGCTCAGGAAAAAGACGCGCTCTTTGACAGCAGTCGCATAATCAGCCGCACCGCTCTTTTCAGTTGACCGAATGCATGGTATAATACAATATCTTTAACGGACAGGAGCGCCTCATCATGCAGCTCGCAGAATTGGTCCGCCGCATCCGCCGCGGTGAAAAAGAAGCCGTCAAGGAACTGGTCGCCGCCTATGGCAGCGGGGTCTATCAGCGCGCCTATGAGCGCACCAAAGATAAGGAACTCGCGCGCGAAGCTGCGCGGCAAACGTTCGGTCAGTTTGTTGCCATCGTGCAGCAGCAACCGGAGGACGACGGTTGGTCGCTCTGGTTTGGGGACTTGATCGAGCGCAATATCGCAACCTATGCGCAGATCAGTACCGATATGCGCACCATTGAAAGCGAGCTGGACCAAGAGTTGGAACTATCCTGCCCGCCAAAACCTGCGTCCGCGCCGCTACGCTACGAGACGGAGCCGGAGCGCGCCCCCGTCTATGCGGAACCGGCCTACGACCGCGCGCCGCAGACGGCGAAATCCGCCCCGCGTGAGGAGAGCTATAGCAACAGCTATCAGCGGGATGAAATCTTCGACGAACCGTATCAAAAAAAGAACCAGAAAACGAGCAAGCCGGAGAAGATAAAACCGGAGAAGAGCAAGCCTGCCAAGGCTGACAAGCCGGAGCGTGCCGCGCGCGGCGGTTCCAGCCGCGGCTCCACCATCCTGCTGCTGATCATTGTAAGCCTGATGCTGCTCTGGGTGGTGGCAGGTGTCGCGATGTCCATTGGGTTGATTCCGGCCTATGACCTCGGCTACAGCTGGTTCAATGCAAACGTCTTCCGCCTCTTCTAACCGATTCATGCTCCTGTTTTCATTAGAGTATCGCGGGAGAATAAAACATCAGCCGGATTTCCGGCAGAGAAAAAGATCGGGCAAATGCGCCCGATCTTTTATTGTGTCGTGATTATTGCTCTTCCGGCTTTTTGCGGTAGAGCACAAACTTTCGCCCGATGCACTGAATCTGCTCCGCGCCGAGTGCTTCGGCGAGCTGCGATGCCGCATCCTTTGCCGAAAGAGTGCTTGTTTCGAGCACGGCAAGCTTGATGATTTCGCGCTTGTTGAGTGCCTCGTCCACACTCTTGATCAGGTTTTCTCCAATATCCTCTTTCCCAATCTGGAAAATCGGCTTTAAGGTGTTCGCGGTTTTGCGAAATACCGCGCGTTCCGCTCCGGTCATTTTGATTCGATCCCCTCTCCCCGCCAAAGCGGGTGT
>JAEWYV010000149.1 GCA_023458615.1 Bacillota bacterium | reverse complement strand
GAGGTGGACGCAATCGCGATTCTGGGCATGGGTGGAACGATCATGACGCAGATACTTGATGTGGTCCCGCCTTTGCTCGGCGCACGGAAGTGTGTTTTACAACCGATGCGTGCGGCGGAGGACATCCGACGCTGGCTTTATGAGCGAGATTATCCCGTGTTGGAGGATCGTGTCATAGTGGACGCCGGACGGTATTATCAGATATTTTCGGTTGGGCAGCCAGCCGCAATCCGGCAACTGCTACCGGAAGGTTGGCCCGAGGACTGTTTTTTACTCGGCTATACAGCGTTTGAACGCCGCGAACCACTGATGCGACCGCTGGTTGAGCGCATGCTCGCAACAACGCGGCGAAAGCTGAAAACACAGCAAGCTGAAGCGCTAACCCGGCAGGCGGATCAACTGGAGCAGATTTTACAAAACTGGGAGAAATAAACATGAAGATACAGGAGTTTACTGCCGCGCTGGAGCGTATCGCGCCGAGGGAACTCGCGGCGGAGTTTGATAACCCCGGATTATTGGTTGAGCCGGATCACGACGAGATACATCGTGTGTTGGTCGCGCTGGACTGCACAAAGGCGGTTGCTGAAGAGGCGGTAGCGTGGGGAGCGGATTTGGTACTGACCCATCATCCGCTGTTCTTTCACCCCGTCAAGCATATGGCATACAGCGATCCTGCGACAACAGCGGCCTGCATTCTATTGCGCTACGGCATTGGGCTGTTTGCAGCCCATACCAATTTAGACGCGGCACACGGCGGCGTGAACGATACGCTCTGCGAGTTGCTGGGTGTTCGGGATACGATTCCGTTTGATGAGGGAATCGGCAGGGTTGGTACGATCAAGGAACCGGAATCGCTGGAACAGTTTTCGCGGCGCGTGGAAACGTTGCTCGGCTCGAAACCCTCCGTCTCCGGCGATCTCGCGCGACAGATTCGGCGGGTTGCCGTACTTGGCGGAAGCGGCGGGAGTTCCATTGCACCGGCGGTGCAGGAATCGGCGGATGTTTTACTCACGGGCGAAGTAAAGCATTCGGATGCGATCGACGCCGCAACAATGGGTATTGCGCTGGTGGTTGGCGGACATTATGAGACGGAGTGCGTTATACTACCGCCTTTGATTAACCGTTTACAGAACGAATGTTTTGGTGTACAATATCAGTTATCGCGCGTGGACGGGAGTCCGTTCGTGCGCCTTTGAGGAGGGTAATGCCGTGAGAAAGATGGAAGCGTTATGGTCCTACCAGGAAGCAGAGCTTGCGAAGAACGCTGTTGAGGCGGAGATTCGCAGCACCCCGGCGAGACTGCAACTGAATAAGCTGCACAAGCAGCTGAAAAATCAGCAGACGGTCATCGCCAAGCTGACCGAGGATATCGAAGCATACGAACTGCAACTCACCAAGCTGACCGACCAGGTTGGCAAGCTGGAAGCGAGGTTGCAGGTGGAGAGCGGCGAGCTTGTAACGATTAAACAGGATGATGAAAGCACCGCAGAGGAGATGACCGAGCTCAAAGGTGATATCGAGCGGCTTAACCGCGAAGTATCGCAAGGGGTTCGCGAGGCAAAGACACTGCTGGGTGAGATTGAGAAGGCGACGGACGAATATCAAACCACCGTTCGCGCCGCAAGCAAAGCGAAAAAGGAATATGACATCCTGCGTGTGCAGTGCGAAGAAGAGAGACTCGCGCGCGCGGATGAGTTGGAGAAACACGATAAAAATCTGGAGGTTCTCGCTAAGACAGTCGATCCCGCACTATTGGAGCGATACAATCAGGTAAAGCAGCATCACGCTGTTCCGATTGCGAAGATTGTCAACAGCAAATGCGGCGGCTGCAATATGTCCCTACCGATGGTGATGCTCAAAAAGATTGCAACCACGGACGGCATTGTAGAATGCGAGAACTGCGGCAGAATACTCTATAACACCAACGACTGAACCTGCCGGATCAGTTCGTAAAAAAGGAAAGAAACAGAAACATTAGTTCTGAGTAAGATAGGCGACCGCGCCCGCTGAGAGTGGGTGAGGAAAGTCCGAGCACCACAGGGCAGAGTGCCGGGTAACACCCGGCGGAGGCGACTCCAGGGAAAGTGCAACAGAAAGAAACCGCCCGGTTTTCCGGGTAAGGATGGAAAGGCGAGGTAAGAGCTCACCCGCGCTCCGGCGACGGAAGCGCGCTGTAAACCCCACTCGGTGCAAGATTGGTATGGGAGCATTTAATAGCGGCTCGTTACGCTCCCGGGAATCGCATGAGCCCATTGGCGACAATGGGACTAGATAGATGGTCGCACTCGACAGAACTCGGCTTATTTCTTACTCGAAATTTTTCAAACTGCATGCGCGCCGCTAGGCGCGTTTTGCAGAAAATACGGTTAACACCGCTGGTCAAGCGGCGATTTGGGAGAGGGACATGGAAACAACGACAAGCACGAAAAAACCAACCGTGCTCAGCGGCATTCAGCCGACGAGCGTATTAACCATTGGCAATTATCTTGGCGCACTGAAGAACTACGTCGCCATGCAGGACGACTTTGACGCGTATTATATGGTCGCGAACCTGCATGCGCAGACGGTGCGCATTGATTCCACGGAGCTAAGGCGGCGCAGCATCGAGACCTTCGCGCTGTTTCTCGCCGCCGGAATCGACCCGAATCGTTCGACGATCTTCATCCAGAGTCATGTGCCGGAGCACACACAACTCACCTGGGCACTGATGTGTAACACCTACATGGGTGAGCTTTCCCGTATGACGCAGTTTAAAGAAAAGAGTGCGCGCTATTCGGAGAACATCAACGCGGGACTGTTTACCTATCCTGTGCTCATGGCAGCTGATATATTGATCTATCAGGCGCAGTTTATCCCTGTCGGCGCGGATCAAAAACAGCATGTCGAACTCACACGGGATATCGCGATGCGCTTTAACAGCGCCTATGGCGAAACGTTCGTGATTCCGGAGCCGTATATTCCGAAGGTTGGCGCCCGGATCATGAGCCTGCAGGAGCCGGAGAAGAAGATGAGCAAGTCCGACCCCAACCCGAACGCGTATATTCGTATTCTCGATGAGCCGGATGCGATTGTGAAAAAGCTCAAACGTGCGGTGACGGACAGCGAGGGCACGATAACAACTAACCCGGAACGCGCGGGGGTCTACAACCTGCTCTCCATCTATTCCGCCTGCACGAACATCACCATTGAGGACGCGGTGCAGCACTTTGAAGGCAAGGGATATGGCGATCTCAAGAGTGGTGTTGCCGAGGTAGTCGTGGAGACGCTTACACCCATTCAGGCCGAGTATAAACATCTGCTTGCGGACAAGGCGTACTTGACTGAGACGATGAAACTCGGCGCAGAGCGCGCGCAGAAGACTGCCAGAAAGACCGTGCAAAAAGTCTACCACAAGATGGGGTTTGACTCGTTTCAAGCGTAATACCCAAACAACCAAACACAAACGCCGCTTCCGACTGATCGGAAGCGGCGTTTTTTGATTCTTATTGCTTATGCGAGCAGCTTTTCGAGGGTTGCGAGCTTCGTGCAGGTGCAGAAGACCTCCATCGCCTGCTTAACTTCGCCAAGCGGCGGATAGGACGGGGCGATGCGCAGATTGGTGTCCTCGGGGTCTACACCGCCGGGATAGGTTGCGCCCGCGCCGGTGAGCGCGACACCGATTTCTTTGCAGAGCGACACCACGCGCTTTGCCGTGCCGGGCATGAGGTTGACGCTCACAAAATAGCCGCCCTTTGGACGATGCCAGCTCGCGATTTCGAGCGGATCGATTTCTTTCTCCAGCGCCTCGCAGACAAGATCAAACTTCGGCTTCATGATTGCCGCGTGCTTCTTCATGTGCGCAAGCGTGTTCGCGTGATCTTTCAGGAAGCGGACATGCATGAGTTCGTTTACCTTGTTCGGCCCGATGGTCTGGAAGGTCATGAGTCCCAGAATATACTTGATGTTCTCCACGCTTGCTGCCATGCAGGAGACACCTGCGCCCGCGTAGGTCACCTTGCTGGTGGAGGCAAATTCGTAGACGAGGTCGGGATTGCCCGCCTCGCGGCACAGGCCGATCATATCCGGGAAGGCGACATCTTCGCCTTCAAACGTATGGATGCAATAGGCATTGTCCCACATAAGCGCAAAGTCCGGCGCTGCTGGTTTCATCGCGGCGATGCGCTTGCAGGTTTCAAGGGGGTAGACATAGCCGTCGGGATTGGAATATTTCGGCACGCACCACATACCCTTGACGGAGGGATCCTTGATCAACTCTTCTACGATGTCCATCTTGGGGCCCTTCTCATCCATCGGGACGGGAACCAGCTCCATGCCGAAGGACTTGGAAACGTTGAAATGCCGATCGTAGCCAGGGAAGGGGCAGAGGAACTTGACCTTGTCCTCCTTCGCCCAGGTGCGGACGCTATTTTTGAGGCCGTGCGTATAGGCCTTCGCGATCAGGTCATACATGAGCTGAAGGCTCGCGTTGTTGCCGAGAATAACCTCCTCCGGCTTGCAGTAGAGAATATCAGCAAAGAGCTTGCGGCAGGAGGGAAGTCCGGCTAGTTCGCCATAGTTGCGCGCGTCCATGCCGTCGATTTCATAATTGCCATCGTCAAGGGTGTGAATCATGTCATCCGAAAGTGCAAGCTGCGCGGTCTCGGGTTTACCGCGGGTGAGGTTTAAGTTGAGTTTGTAGCCGCGCAGTGCCTCATAGTCCTGCTGTACGCGTGCCAATTCCGCCTGAAGTGCCGCCTTGTCCAAATCCGAATAGCGCATGATTGTTTCTTCCTTTCGAGCATGAATGAAAATCGCCCGAAACCGTCAGTTCGCGGTTCCGGGCGAATTCGATGGTTTGGCTTTTATGCTACTTCAAGCCACCGATGTTTGCAATTCTTTTTTTCGCATAGCCAATAGATTTTTTTGAAATCCATTGGCATACAGAGGGTTACGCCTTCCCTAAACGCTTTTTCATGGTCTTTTCGACGGCGTTGAGAATGTTTTCATACCCCGTGCAACGGCAGAGATGACCGCTGAGAAGCTTTCTGAGTTCATCACGGGTGTATTCCTTACCTGTCTCCAGAACCTCAACAGCGGTCATGATAAAGCCCGGTGTGCAGAAGCCGCATTGCACCGCAGCCTCGTCTACAAACGCCTGCTGAATGTCGCTGAGCTCTCCGTTTGGGCCGAGCAGACTTTCGAGCGTGCGGATGTGCTTTCCCTCCGCCCAAACAGCGAGATAGATGCAGCTGTTATAGCATTCTCCGTCGATGATGACATTGCATGCGCCGCACTCACCAACCTCACAGCCTTTTTTCACGGAGGTGAGGCGATAATCGTTGCGGAGCATGTCCGTCAGCGATGCGCGAACATCCACATAGGTTTCGACATCCTTGCCGTTGATGTTGCATTTGACCAGTTTCTTTTCCATATTAGAACACACCTCCTGCGCGCTCGACGGCGGCTTTCAGGCCGCGCCGTGCACTCTCGCTGATGATCTGCTTGCGGAAATCTGCGCTCGCGCGCCAGCTGGTACGTGGGTTTACGTCGTTGAGCACCGCGTTGCCGATGAGCGTAATGGTCGCTTCACTGACGGGCTGACCGTTGACGGCGGCTTCGGCAGAGCGTGCGCGCATGGGAACAGGCCCCGCCACGCCATAGGCAATGCGCATCCGCTGGATGGTCTTTTTATCTGCGCTGAGCACGACATTCACAGAACAGCCGATCGTCGCGATATCCATCGCGTTTCGCATGGCATATTTGATGTAGTAGCCAAAGCAGTTCTCGTAGCTCTCTTTGGGGATCAGAATTCCTGTGAGCAATTCGCCCGGAGCAAGGTCAACCTTGCCTACGCCCTTGTAAAAGTCATGGATGCTGACCAGACGCTTGCCGTTTGGCCCCAAGATTTCACAGATCGCATCATAGGCTACCTCGGTGGAGGCGGTATCTGCGCTGGTTACCCCGTTGCAGATGTTGCCGCCGAGCGTACCGATATTCCTTAGCTGCGGCCCGCCAGCGGTATCCGCGGCTTCACCGAGCACCGGCATATATTTCTGTAGCAGGGCGCTCTTGGTTGCATGAGAAAAACTCGTCATGGGGCCAATACGCAGTGCGCCGTCGGGCTCCATCGTTACCTCGCGCAGCTCATCCAGCTTGTAGAGGCTGATGAGTTCCGCACCGGCGAGTTTGCCTTCGCGCATTTTGATGAGAACATCGCTGCCGCCGGCAATCAGTACGGCTGCCGGGTGCGCCTGCATGAGTTCCACCGCGTGTTGCGCGCTTGTTGCTTCGTATAAAGCGGAAAAATCGTACATACTATTCAGCTCCTCCTGTTACAGCAAGCCTTCCTCTTTGAACCGTTCAAAGAGGATATGCGGCGTCATGGGCGTCTGGTTAATAGAAACTCCCGTAGCGTTGAGAATCGCATTGCGGATAGCGGGCGCGCCGGGGCATGTTGGCGGCTCGCCGAGCGCCTTTGTTCCAAACGGGCTTGTGGGCTCAAAGTTTTCTACAAACTCAGCCCTGAGATCGGGATGATCCATCATGGTGCAGAGCTTGTAGTCCAGCAGGTTGTTATTCAGCGGCTTTCCGGTCTTGGGGTCAAAGAGCAGTTGCTCGCCCATTCCGTAGCCGATTGCCATGCTCATGCCCCCGTGCACCTGCGCCTCGGCAAGCTGCGGGTTGATCAATCTGCCGCAATCGTGCGCGTTGACCATCTTGACAAGCTTTACCTTGCACATGGGAATATCCACTTCAACCTCGGCGATGCTGCAGCCAAAGGAGTAGGCGTTACTCTTAATCTGCGTGGTGCCCTCGGCGCTGAACTGCTCCGCCTGATCAAGGGAATACAACGCGGTGGTCGCAAGTTCATCAAGCGGGATTACAATTTCGCCGCTTTCTTTTTCAATGACGTTGCCATCCACGAGGTCAAGTTCCTCAATAGGCCTTGCCATAAACATTGCGGCGTAGCTGAGCACCTTTTTCTTTAGCTGCGCGCCGATGTTTGCGATCGCAAAACCGGCAACATATGTTTGGCGGGAGGCATACGCGCTGGTGCCAAACGGGGTAACATCCGTATCCTGCGTAGAGACGACATGCACCTTTTCCATCGGTACGCCGACCGTGTCGGCAACCATCTGCGCAAATACGGTATCCGCGCCCTGACCAATCTCGGTTTCCGCAATCTGGAGCTGCACGGAACCATCCTGATTCATCAACATCCGGCAACTGGAAGCCTCCAGTGAGATGGGCCAAACGGCGGTGTTATACCAGAAGATCGCCATACCAATACCCTTACGGATGGGGCCGGTCTGATTGGCATAGTCCTCGTGCTTACGCTTGTAGTCGATATATCGATCTGCCGCGGCAATGCATTGATTGTGGCTGTCAAAATAGTTGCAGTTCTTTGAAAATGCATCCACATAGCCAACGGGCATCATGTTCATTTGACGGAGTTTGAGTGAATCGATGCCGAGTGCCTTCGCCGCGTCTTCCACGCTGCTTTCAATGGCAAATGAAACCTGCGGGATGCCGTAGCCGCGCATTGCGCCAGCGGATGGAAGGTTCGTAAAGACGGTATAGGCATCCACCTTTGTCGCCTTTTCGTCCACATAGATCTGCTTAAATGCGCCCGCACCTTTGGCAACGATACCGTGCCCGTGGCTGGCGTAGCCGCCCTGATTGGAGAAAGCTTCCATTCTCCGCGCGACAAAACGTCCATCCGGGCGGGCATAGGTGATGATATGATAGCGAATCGCATGCCGTACACGGTTGCTGATGAAGGTCTCCTCGCGGCTCACGTCGAGTTTGACCAGTCTGCCACCAACCTGCTGGCTGCAATAGCCGCAGAGCGGCTCATAGAGCGCATCCTGCTTGTTACCAAATCCGCCGCCAATATACGGCTTGATCAGGCGCACACTGCCCCAGGGCAGACCCAGCGCCTGACCGCAGATGCGGCGTACGATATGCGGAATCTGCGTGCTGGAGACGATGACGATTTTGCCAAACTGTTCCTCGGCATAGCAGATGTGATTTTCAATATGGCAGTGCTGTACGATGGGCGTATCATACCAGCCTTCAATCTTGATAAGACCCGGCTCCTGAATCGCTTCTTCAAAGTTGCCGATCTCATAGTTGGTGCGCCCGAGGATGTTGTTCGGATATTTTTCATGCAGTTGCGGCGCGCCGTCCTTCATGGCTTCCTGCACATCCAGCACAAAGGGGTATTCTTCATACTCCACCTTGAGCGCGCGCAAACCCTGATCCGCAGCAACTTCGTCCTCCGCAATAACAACCGCGACATCGTCGCCATAATAGCGCACATGCCGGTTGAGCAACAGCCGATCCGCAACATCCTGATGATGCGGGTCGGTAGACCACGGGTGGCCCGCGGTCGGAAACTCATTGTTTGGTACGTCAAAGCAGGTGACGATTTTCACGACGCCCTCAATTTTAAGTGCCTCGGAAATGTCAATGCTTTTTACCATGCCGTGCGCGATGGTGGAACGAAATACCTTGGCGATCAATGCGCTTTTGTCGGCAAGATCGTCGGTATATTTCGCCCGGCCAGTTACCTTATCAACCGCGTCTACGCGGGTGACGCTTTTTCCTACTGCGCCCATAACGGCTACCTCCGGATACTACAGTTTTGCTTTTTGAGCCAAACAGGCTTTCAGGCACACCATATGCGCGGCTTTCGCCGCACCATGCGGATATTCTGCCCGTTTTTGCCCGTTTGCTCTATGAAAATGGAAATTGTGTTTCAAAGGTCGGTCAAATCAAAAAACAACATCGCTTTTTGAGAAATGAAAACCAGTTTGCCTCGTTGTGTGACGGCTCTATTGCACAAAGCGCATATTCACAACGTCGAACAGCCCCTTGTCGGTCAAGCGTACGTCCGGAATCACCGGAAGTGCAAGGAAGGAAAGGGCGATGAGCGGGTCGCTTTCCGCCTTTGCGCCAAGGCTGCACGCCGCGTCGAGAAGCGCGCGCTGGCGCTCAATCACGCCGTCAATGGGCGCGTCGGTCATAAGGCCCGCAACGGGAAGCGGCAGGCGCGCGATAACAACGCCATGGCTTACCACGCTGTAACCACCGCCGCATTCGCGCAAGGAATCCGCAGCGAGTATCATATCGGCGTCATTGTCGCCGGCAACCACAAGGTTGTGCGAGTCGTGCGCAACGGTGGAGGCGATCGCGCCGCCAACAATGTTCAAGCCTTCCACAATGCCAAGGCCGATGCGGCCCGTGGCGTGGTGACGTTCGATTACGGCGAGCTTGGTGAGCTTTGCATCGGGCTTAAAAGCGCCGTTTTCAAGCTGCACCTTGCGATAAACAAGCTTTGTTACAAGCTGCTCTTCGACCATGCTGATAACGGGCATAACGTCTTTGTCGGTTTTGAGTACAAGTGAGT
>JAEWYV010000148.1 GCA_023458615.1 Bacillota bacterium | reverse complement strand
TGATTAAGATGTCGCATACAAGCATGCCTATGCACAAAATCTTGTTCATCTGATTCACTTATCCTCTTGGCTTCAGTGCGTATGTACGTACATTCATCTTGGATGAGCATCGGCTCTGCTGATTGATTCGCAGGCCTTGAATAGAAATATGATTGGAAATTCGCTTTGTTCGTACATTCGTATGTTTCAGTTGGATTATTGCACGGATAAATCGAAAATGCAAGCCTTTTTTTAAACTAATTGGAGAGTGTTGTGCACTAACCCAAGCCGATAGTATTCTAATCGTTTCGTATGTACGTACAAATATAAAGTGCGTCATTTTCTTTTATCTGCACCTATTTCATTGAAATTAATTTGTTTTCCGGACGAAAACCCCTTGCCAAATGAGATCAAATGCTTATAATTGTATTATAACGTACGTACAAAAGATATGAGGTGCCCTCCATGCCGAATCCATATACGCTCGACCGCGACGTACCAATACCACTTTACTTTCAGATTAAAGAAACCCTGCTCAAGGACATTCACAATGGCGTCTATGCCATGGGTGATCAGATTCCTACGGAACACGATTTGCAGGAGCGCTATCAGGTCAGCCGCTCCACGATTCGGCAAGCGCTCAACGAGCTGGTGAACGAAGGCTGGCTGGAGCGCAAACAGAGCAAGGGCACGTTTGTTACCACGCCGAGCGAATCGAAAAACGTATTCCATTCCTTTGAGCCGTTTTACAGCCTTGTGGCGCGCTCCGGCAAAACGCCGCGCACCGAGGTAATTGAACTCGGCATTGTAGAGGCAAATAAATTCCTCGCCAATGCAATGCATGTCGAGGTTGGAGAAAAACTCGTCACCATGTTCCGCAGACGATATATCGATGACGAACCCGTGGTCACCGTTCGAAACTATCTGCCGTTTTCCCTTTGCAGCTTTATCCTGGGATACGACTTCAAGCAGCAGTCCCTCTACGAGCTGCTCATGCAAAACCCGCAAACGCGACTGAAAAAAACAAAAACGGTTATCTCCGCCGAAAAGGCGAAGGCTGAGGACGTCAACCTCCTCGGCGCCAAGGTCGATTGGCCAATGCTGGTCTTCAACAACACCAGCACAACCATGAACGACACGGTGGTGGATTTTGCATTTTCCCATTATCGTGGGGACATGAGCAATTTTGAGTTTGAGACAAGCCCGAATTAACTCGGCGAACCGGCATCACCGCACAATTTTTGATAGAAAATCTAAGCCATCAGCGGCAGATTGGAATGAACCGGTCTGCCGTTGTTCTATATTCACCTTCCTATTCACCAGAATGATTGCAGGCATGATACAGGTGAACGAATGACTCTGGCATCGGCGATTTGAGTGGCAGCACGATCCATTGAAAAGCGTCACATATCAGCAGCGAAAGAACCTGCCATTGCTGCTTACACATCAGAAACGTTTGAATTCCCTTTCAACATTCGATACAATGCAACTGTCCAATCATGGACTCTGCGCAGTCATGACGCTTTTTTTGCAACATCGTCGTTTTTTATCGCAGCGGATCCCCTTGAAAAGCTTCTATCGTGAGGTCACCTATTATCAGAACAGGAGCCACGGATGCACTTCTTTCGCAATGTCTCATTCTGGAAAAAACTGCTCATCATGGGCGCGATTCCGCTCGCGCTGCTTGGTGTTGTCATCGGTGTGCTTTCCTATCAAAAGGCGGATAAGGTCGTTCGCCAGAGTGAGAAGCGGGTGCTATCCGATACAATCAACCGCGTCGATGTCAGCCTAAACGTAAAGGTACGCCAAATCGACAGCCTGATGCAGACCGTTGCGGGCAGTTCGGAGGCAGGCGAGCTGATTCGGGCAGGCTCGATCGAAGGCTCCGCGCTCGTAGGCACCACCTCCCTCTCGTTGCTTTGCCAAAACCTGTTCGGTCCGTTTGGCGAAATCAGCGACGTCAATATCCTGCTGGGCGGCGAAGTGGTTTACACGAGCCGCACCGAGGATGCAACCATTGATCCTGTGATGCTCGCAGAGCTTTATGAGCGCGCGGGGCGATATCCCGGCAAGGCAATCTGGTCCAACCTCACAAGCGGGTTATACGAAACAGAACCTGAGGCGGCGGATGGGCTATTGGTCTACGCGGGGCTGCAAGACGAACATCTGGAAACCATCGGACTTGTTGTTGCAGAGATCAACCCCCGCACATTCGGCAGCTATATTCTGACCAAGCAGAAGATATTGGGCTACCAAACCACGTTTATCACGGATCGCGAAGGCGCAATCATCTGCGGAGACAATGCCGTGCGCGACGACTGGCGAAAGGACATTCTATTGCGCTATCAGGCGGGCGAGCGAAAATCCAACATCGAGCTGGGCGGCAATATGTATTATGTCTGCTCGCAGTACAACGGCCTGACCGGTTGGGTCACGTTCACAATGATTCCCGACAACAAGCTATTTCCCGAGGCAAGTTCCCTCAAGCAATACACCGTGGTGCTGGTTGCAATCTCCGTGGTGCTGGCTTCGCTGTTCCTCCTGATTCTTGCTCTGGCAATCACCAAGCCGCTTGCGCGGCTCAAAAACGGCATGAAGCAGGTGCAGGACAAAAATTTTGATCTGCAGCTGGAAAATGACCGGCGGGATGAGATCGGCGAACTCACCGAAACCTTCAACTATATGGTCAACCGCATCCATATCCTCGTCAATCAGGTTTATCAGGAGAAAATTGCGCAAAAAAACGCCGAAATCGAGGCGTTACAGGCGCAGATTAACCCGCATTTTCTCTATAACACGCTCGATACCATCAACTGGATGCTGATCGACCGGGATGAGATGGAGGTCAGCGCGATTGTGGTCGCGCTCGGCAAGCTTATGCAATACACCATGGACACCGCGAGTTCCATGGTGACGCTTTCAGAAGAGTGCAGGCATGTCAGGGACTACCTGATGATTCAAAAATTCCGGCTGGAAGACCGGCTGGAGTTTACCCTGAATCTTGACCCCTCGCTGGAGTCCTTTAAGGTACCCAAGCTGATCTTGCAACCGCTGATTGAGAACGCCATCGACCACGGCATCCATAATTCCGGACGCGCAGGCATCCTCCGCGTCAGCGCCATCCGCGCGGGGAGCCGGGTATATATCACCGTTAGCGACAATGGTCGCGGCATGACCCCGGATGAGCTCTACCAGTTTAAGCGACTGCTCTGCAATGATTCCATCGGCTATAAAAACATCGGCGTTCGGAATGTGGCAAGGCGATTACAGCTGCATTTCAGCGATCGCTGCGAATTTGTTGTGGATAACACGCTCGGCGGCGGGCTCTCCATCACGATCGTCCTTCCGCTGGACGAAGAACCCGCCATGCTGAACGAACCTCAAATGATCGAATCCGACGGGGAGGGAATGCGCACATGAATATCATTATCGTAGACGATGAACCCAAGATTCGAAAGGGATTGAGCAAGCTACTCGCCAGTCACGAGGGCTGGGTGGTCTCCGGTGCGTTTGCCGAGGCCGAGAGCGCGCTGAATTTTCTCTATGAAAACGAGGTGGACGTCATCATCACCGATATCCAGATGCCCGGTATGCAGGGGCTGGATATGGTGTATCAGATTCGCAAGGTCAACCACGAGATACCGGTTATCATCATCAGCGGATACAGCCGCTTTGACTATGCGCAGCGCGCCATTGAGCTCGGCGTGCGAAAATACGTGACCAAGCCCACCTCGCCGGATGAAATCACACAGACGCTGGAACAGATTGAGCAGGAGCTGTCCCAGCGAGCCGAGGCGCTCCGCCGTGCTGTGGTTCCGCCGGAAGGCTCGCCGCCCGTGCAGAACCTGTTGATCTTACGCGCCATTGAGTATATCGAGCAGAACTATCGTGGAAAGCTATCGCTTAAGGACGCGGCAAACGCGCTCTACATCTCGCCGAACTATCTTTCCGAGCTCTTCAAAAAAACAACCGGGCAGAATTTTTCGGACTATCTGAACGATGTGCGCATGGAGCGCTCCCGGATTTATCTCGCAGATATCAGCCGAAAGATCGGGGATATCTCCGAGCTGGTCGGGTTTTCGGACGCGCGGTATTTCAGCAGCGCGTTCCGCAAAAAATACGGCATGACCCCGCTGGACTACCGCAATAAATTTGCCGCCAGCAAGGATAAAACCTGAGTTCATACAATCATTGCGCCGCCAGTTCAGGCGGCGTTTGGCGTTGGTGCCATTACGATTGTGAACTTCTTGTGTAGATGTGTAAGATTTTCGACAAAACCGTAATTCACCCGCATTGAGAAGCTCCAATTTATAGGCGTAAAATCGAACTGTAGCCGAACAAAGATGTTCAAGGCTATAGTTTGCAGAGAGAATTAAGGAGGATCCACATGAAGAAGTCTATTGCGCTCGTACTTGCACTGCTCATGATCTGTGCGATGTTCGTCGGCTGCGCGCCCGCCGCAACAACCGAACCCGCCGCAGAAGCGACCGAGGCCGTCGCCGCGGAAGCAACCGAAGCCCCTGCCGCAGATGCGACCGAAGCCCCCGCAGCGAAGACCGCCGCGGATGTGAAAATTGTTCTGCTGCTCCCGGGTCAGATCAATGACCAGGGCTGGAACGCCTCCAACTATGCCGGCGTAGTCGCCTGCAACGAAAAGCTCGGCACCAACATGGAATATGTCGAAGCCGTTCAGGAAGCCGACTTTGAGTCAACCTTCCGTGAATATGCAGAGCGCGGCTATGACATCATCATGGCGGCAGGATCCCAGTTTGACGAAGCAGCCGCAACCGTTGCGGCGAGCTATCCTGACACGCTGTTCATGCTGGTCAACGGCTCCAACAACGACGGCGACAACCTCTGCCCCCTCTTCCCGAAAGAATATGAAGCATCCTACCTCGCGGCAATCGTCGCAGGCTACATCACCGAGAGCGGCAAGTTTGGCATGATCGGCGGCGACCCGAACCAGGCGATGCAGGACCTCATGGCTGTCTACGGCAAAACCGCCGTCTCCATCGCCAAAGAACGCGGCATTGCGGACGCTTCCTTCAACCTTGCCTATGCCAACAGCTGGAGCGATATCGCGCTTGGTAAGCAGATGTCCGAAAACATGATTGACGAAGGCGCAGACGTGATGTTTGCCTATGCAAACGAACTCGGCCTCGGCGTCATCAACGGCGCAATCGAAAAGGGTGCGAAAGTCGTTGGCTACTCCTCCGACCAGACCACCATCGACCCCAAAACCGTTGTCGCTTCCATCAACTTTGATTATGCGACCATGTATGTTTGGGCCATCAACAACTGGCTGCAGGGTAACCTGAAGGGTCACCAGACCATCGAAGTCGGCGTAGCGGAAGGCATCTATTTCCCCGTCTACACCGAGAACTGCCCGAAGGAAGCCGTAGACGCCTGCAACGCAGCAGTTGAAGCGCTCAAAGCCGGCACGGTAGACCTCAAGGCGCTGTTTGATTGATTTGTCAGTAACCCCATCTGTCAGACTTGCCAACCCCTGACACAGAAACACAGTAACAATCAAACGCATCATCCGACCGGACGCCGGCTGCCAAAGCCTTCTTACCGCGAGCATTCGCCAAGATCGCATGGCTCTCCGGCGTCCGGTTTATTGATAAGGAGAACACCAACATGCCTGCTCCTGTTGAAAAAGTCACTTCCGACGCAAGCACGGCGGCATCCGTTTCCACCGAGCCCGTCGTAGAAATTTCGCACGTCTCCAAATATTTTGCCAAGGTCGTTGCCAATAAGGATGTCTCCATCACTGTCCATGCAGGCGAGGTGGTGGCGCTGCTTGGCGAAAACGGCGCGGGCAAAAGCACGATTATGAAAATTCTGTACGGCCTGTATGGAAAGGACGAAGGCACGATTAAAATTCGCGGGGAAGAGCGGCAGATCAAGTCCCCCGCGGACGCGATGCAACTCGGCATCGCAATGATTCAGCAGCACTTTTCCCTCGTGCCAACCCATACGGCAACCGAGAACATCATCCTCGGCAACGTACACGGATATATTCCCATAGCCGAATGCAACCGCCGCATCCGCACGCTCGCGGAAACCTACGGCTTTGACATCCCGGTGGATCGAATGGTCGGCGAGCTTGCCGTCGGCGTTCAGCAAAAAATAGAAATCCTCAAGGCACTCTACATCAACGCGAGCATCCTCATCATGGACGAACCAACGGCGGTACTCACGCCGCAGGAGTCTGAGGTGCTCATGCAGTTCATACACGACTTCACCAAGCAGGGCAACAGCGTGGTCTTCATCACCCACAAGCTCAAGGAGGTCATGGAGGTCGCCGACCGGATCGTAGTCATGCGAAACGGCGTAGTGGTGGACACCGTCCGCCGCGCGGAGACAAACGAGCAGGAGCTCGCGCGCCTCATGATCGGCCAGGAGATTGTCCCGCCGGAGCGCGATTGCGCGCTAGACTATGAGCACGCGATCAGCGTGCTGGAGTTGGACAACGTTTCCCTTGCGCTCAAGGGCACCTCCGCTTGCGTGGATAGCGTAAGCTTTGCAGTGCACGAAGGCGAAATCTTCGGCATCGCAGGCGTCAGCGGAAACGGGCAGGACGAGCTTTGCGACATCCTCTCAGGATCGAAGCAGCCCACATGCGGCGAGATTCGCTTCCTCGGGCGCGACATCACAAAGGACAGCATCCGCGCACGCATCGAAGCGGGCATCGGCTACGTTCCGGTGGATCGCTATCGCGACGCGATGGTGATGGATATGACCCTCGCGGAAAACATGCTGCTCAAGAGCAGTTTTTCGGGGCGCTGGCAAAACCACGGCTTCATCCGCCAAAAAGCACTCAACTGCTACACCGCGGAGAAGATTACCGAGCACCGCGTGAAGGCCACAGGGCCAAGCGACACGGCGCGTAGCCTCTCCGGCGGCAATCAGCAAAAGGTCGTCCTCGCGCGTGAGGTTGATCTGGGTAAAAAGCTGCTCATCTTCAACCAGCCGACGCGCGGACTCGACATGGGCGCGGTTGACCGCATCCACAAGGTGATTCTCGAAGAAAAAGAGGGCAAGAAAGCAGTCCTGCTCGTTTCAACGGAGTTGACAGAGCTCTTTGAGCTCTGCGACCGGATTGCGGTCATGTATCGCGGCAGGCTGATGGGTGTATTTCACAATGGAGAAAAGACAACCGCCGAAATCGGGCTTCTGATGGCAGGCGTAACGGATCAACAGGAGGCGAAAGCATGAAGAAGCGACTCGGCGTTCCGCTCTATAACATCGGCGCGGTGCTTGTTGGCCTCGTCATCAGCGCGAGCCTGCTGCTCTTTCTCAAGCTCAATCCCGTCGAGGTCATCTCCCTCGCGGTGAAAAAGATTGCGTCCGACGGGTATACGATTGGCGAAATTCTGGTCAAAGCGACGCCTCTGATCTTCACCTCGCTGGCCTTTGCGTTTACCTATAAGGCAAACCTCTTTAACATCGGCGCGCAGGGACAGTTTTACGCGGGCGCTATCGTCGCCATCGCGCTCTCACTCTGGCTGGGTGATCGCGTTCCGCAGGCGTTGCTGCTGCTCATCGTGCTGGTAGCGTCCTTTGCCGCTGGCGCAGTGGTCGGCGGGTTGATTGGCTATGCCAAGTCCCGTTTCCGCGCAAACGAATTTCTCGTGAGCATGATGTCCACCTATGTGGTCAGCGCGCTGATGGACTTTTTGCTGCGCACCAGTCTACAGGAGACCAAAGCGGAATATCTCCAGACGGACGCGATTGCAAAGAGCGCCTATCTGCCGACGATTCTACCCGGCACGCGCGTACACCTTGGCTTCGTGCTCGCGCT
>JAEWYV010000147.1 GCA_023458615.1 Bacillota bacterium | reverse complement strand
GATCAGGGTTCCGCGATGCTCTATGGCTTTGGCGAGGCGGGCTTTAACGCGCATCGATTCGTCATGAACTGCCTGGAGGAGCCAATCGACGTGCTCAAGCACGAATTGCTCTATGTGGTGAACTATGAAGGCCAGCGCGTGCGCTTCTTTGCGGATGTTGATGCGTTCGCAGAGGAACTTTCGCGTGTTTTTCCTTCGCAAAAGGAGCAGATTCAACGGTTCTATCGAGACATGACGAAGCTCTATCAGCATATTATGGTGGAATCGCCCAGCTATACCACGGCGGACGAAACCGAACCCAAGGATGGCCTGAAGGGCATTCTCCGGCATCCGGTTTCATACATCCGATTCCTAAGCTATCTGAACAAAAGCGCAAAATCCCTGTTGCAACATTATTTCACCGATCCGGAAATCTACAACTTTTTTGATAAGCTCACCTCCACCTATTGCTATGCGACTGTAGAGGAAGCCCCCGCCGTGCTCGCCGCCGTCATGTTTGTGGACAACCACACGGGCGGGAGTTGGTATCCTGCGGGATCTACGCTGTTTCTACCCGGCAAACTGGAGAAGTCGATTGAGGAGCACGGCGGAGACATGTTTCTCGGCAGAGAGGCCGTCTCGATTTTGTTTGATGGAGACGTTCCCTCCGGCGTGTTACTAGACGATGGAACAACGCTTTTTGCTAACGACATCGTCTATTCCGGCACAGTCTGGAACCTCTACGGCAAACTGCTGGACGAAGCGCACACAACGCCGGAAAAGCGCAGCTGGGCAAAGAGCCTCGTGCCCACCTATCCGAGCGTGGTGCTCTATGCCGAGGTGGATCGCGCGGTGATTCCGGAGGGAACTGCGCCTGTTGAGATGTTGGTCGGCAACCCGGAGCACATTGACGAGAGCGAGGTCACCGCATATCTTTTCAGCATCGACGACCGCTCCATCTGCCCGGACGATGCCCACGCCGTTATGGCAATCGGCCCGACTTTTCAAAGCTGGGCGGACGCGGACGCAGAGGATTACACGCGGCTGAAAGAGGCGGAGAAAGCGCGCCTCATCGGCGTGCTGGAGCGGCGCTTCCCCGGTTTTTCCGCCGCAGTGCGCTATGCCGAGGTGGCAACGCCGCGCACCATCGAGCGCTACAACATGAAAAACGGCGGCGCGGTCGCGGGGCCAAAGCAGATGCTGGGTCAACATATGTTCAAGCGGCTGCATACGCGAACCGAGTTCCCCAACCTCTACTGCTGCGGCGAATCCACCGTGATGGGCACAGGCACGCCGACGGTGACCACCAGCGGACTCAGCGCCGCCAACGCCGTACTCAAAAAGCGCGGGCTAACACCGTTTGTCTACGACAAAAATCAAAAGAACTATGTGCGCCAGCTACCCCTGCCCTTTACCAAAGAGCAACTGTATGCCAGCGAGCCGGAACCAATTCGAAGTGTGCTTCGGGAGGCAATGCGCTGCCGCTTTTGCGAGAATCCCTCCTGCTGCGGCAATTCCGGCGCCGATATTCCTGGCATCCTGCGGCGCGTTGCGGTTGGCAACCTCACGGGGGCTGTAAAGTGTTATCGCGCGCATCCGGCGGATAAACACACATGCAAGGAATATGAATCAAACTGCATCCGCTCGTTGGAGGGCGGCAAACCGGTAGAAATAACGCGTGTGATCGCGGCGATTGTGGAGGATTTGGCATGAAGGAACGATATGATGTTGTGGTGGTCGGTTCCGGCGCGGCGGGCTTAACCGCGGCGGCCTACAGCACAAAAGCAGGCTTACGCACGCTGGTTTGCGAGCGCTGGCATAAGACGGGCGGCCTTGTTGAGAGCTTCGTCCACGAGGGATTTACCTTTGACGCGGGCATCCGCGCGTTTGAGGACTCCGGCGTGATTACGCCCATGCTTCGCTCCCTCGGCATCGAGATGGCGTTTGTCAAGAACCCGGTCTCGATTGGCATCGGGGAAAGTTGGGTTCAGCTCAATGGTGAGGAGAGCCTCGTTCCCTATGCCGATCTTTACAAATCCATCTTCCCCGCGCATGCGGATGAAATTGATGCCATCATGTGCGAAATCGTCAAGGTCATGCGCTATATGGACGTGCTCTACGGCGTTGAGAATCCGTTGTTTTTGGAAAACGAGCTCAAAGACCCGCAGTATTTAACCAAAACCCTGCTCCCCTGGCTGATTCGCTACAACAGCAACATCAAAAAAGCCGGACGGCTCAACGAGCCTGTGCGCGAATATCTCAAGAAATTCACGACCAGTCAAGAGTTGATCGACATGATCTGCCAGCACTTTTTTGCCGAAACGCCAACGTTCTTTGCGCTGAGCTATTTCGGGCTGTATCTGGACTATCGCTACCCCGTTGGCGGAACAGCAGTACTGCCGCAAAAGCTCACAGAATACATTACGTCGCATGGCGGCGAGGTATTGCTCAAGGCGGAGGTTGTTCGAATTTCGAAAGATCAGCAGACCATAGAATTGGCGGACGGGCGCATGTTCGAATACAATCAGCTCATCTGGGCGGGCGATCAGACCGCGCTCTACCGTGCGCTAGGCGATTCCCTCCCGGAAAAGGCGCAAAAGCAGAAGGCCTTGGTCGAGAAGAGCCACGGCATCGACTCGATTATGACGCTCTTTATCGGCAGCACGATTCCGCCGGAGGAAGCCGCGCAAATCTGCGGGGCACATGCGTTCTATACGCCGAAGACGACAGGGCTCTCCACCCTGCCGGACTGGCATTCCCTCAAAAATGGCGGCATCGACGCGCTCATGCAGTGGGTGGTCGCCTATCTGGAAAACACCACCTACGAAATTTCCATCCCTGCTTTGCGGGATGGTTCTCTCGCTCCGGAGGGCAAGACAGGGCTTGTGGTCAGCACACTGTTTGACTATGATCTCTCGCTCTATCTGCGTGAGGCGGGCGATTATGAGGCGTTTAAATCGCTGGTTACAAAGACCATTCTGCGCGTGCTCAGCGAATCCGCCCTGCCGGGGCTATCCGAGCGAGTGGAGCGTGTGCTCTGCTCTACCCCGCTCACCATTGAGCGCGAGACGGCTTCCCGCCACGGCGCAATCACCGGCTGGGCACACACCAATCACCCGATGCCCGCCGAAAGCCGATTCCCGAAGATTAAAAATGCGGTTCTAACCCCTGTGCAAAACGTACTCCAGTGCGGCATGTGGACATTTAGCCCCGCGGGGCTGCCCGTTTCGATTATCACGGGCAAACTCGCGGCGGACGAAGCTATCCATCAACTGAAAAAGCGGAAATAGGCCGAGAACCTACGCCTAAAAAAACAATCAAACAACGCAAAAACCCGCCGGGCAGAAACGCCCGACGGGTTTGTTTGATTGTCTTTTTCGGCTAATCGATGCTGCCGGTGCGCGCCAGTTCTACAAACACATCCACCCATGTGGGATCAAACTGTGTCCCCGCATACTGCCTTATTTCATCGATGCATTGCTCAAACCCCATTGCATCGCGAAACGGGCGGCAGGAGCGCATGGCGTCGTAGGCATCCGCAATGGCGATGACACGCGACCCCTCCGGAATCTGCTTGCCGCTCCACCCGTCGGGATAGCCCTTCCCGTCGTATCGTTCGTGATGATGCCGCACAATGGGCCAGATACGTCCGCCGGGATCGAGGGGATGAATAATATCCGAGGCAATGCTGCTATGCTGCTGAATGGTAGCGTACTCATCCGGCGTGAGTTTGCCGGGTTTTTGCACGATTGCGTCGGGAATACAGATTTTCCCGATATCATGCAGTTTTGCCGCCCATTGCACATCCAGATAGTGTTCGTTTACGCCATATCTATGTTCATATAGCTTGCTTGTGATGATACTCACACGCGTAGAGTGGCCGTTGGTGTAGAGGTCCCTTGCCTCCAACAGGTTCGAGAGCATCTCCATGCTGGTCATCATCAGCCCGTGGAACTGCTCCAGCAGTGTGTCGTGCGCAATTTCCTGCGCGCGCTGATAGGCCGCTTTGCTCTCCTCTGCCTTTCGCCGCTCGGTGATATCCCGCGAAACGACCGATATGCCTTGCAGGGTATGTTCTCCATCGTAAACAGGCGCATAGGTGTTCTCATAATATTTATCGTTGATCGAATCCGTCACCATGCGGGAGAAGGTGCTTCCCTCATGCGTTTTTAGATAATCAAGCGCGCGTGTGACCTTCTCTTTGGAAGCCT
>JAEWYV010000146.1 GCA_023458615.1 Bacillota bacterium | reverse complement strand
GCGCGAATGTCACATTCGACTGGATCGGGTTTGACTGCTGCATGATGGGTACGGTGGAGACCGCCTTTGTCGCGGAAAAACACGCAGATTATCTCATCGCGTCCCAGCGCTCCGAACCCGGCGGCGGCTGGTACTATACGGATTGGCTCAACGCGCTGTATGAAGATGCCTCTCTGCCCTCTCCGGAGGTTGGAAAGATTATCGTAGATACGTTCATCCGCGAGGAAAAGAACGGCGATTTTGGCGACGAATTGACGCTCTCTATGATTGATCTCACCGCGTTCTCACCGTTTATGGAAGAGTTAAATGGCTATCTTGCCAATGCCAATACGGCGCTAATTGATACCTCGGCCTACAAGGCGGTCTCCAAAGCGCGGTATGACAGCCGCTCCCCGGGCGAAGAGGAATATGATCAGGTAGACCTTGCCTATCTCGTCAACAACATGTCGATGGGCGACTCAACGGCGCTGCTCACAAAACTGAACGAAACCGTGCTGCTCAACCGCCAGACGGCGGAGCATTATGCGGGGCTGAGCATGTATTTCCCCTATGCGAGCATCGAGTCGCTGCAGGATACGCTGGATGTTGCAAAATCGATCGGCATGGACGCGTCCTATCAGAAATTCATGTCCGATTTTGCGAGCCTCATGGCGGGCGGACAGATCTATCATGGCGGCGGAACAGCAAACCCGTTTACGGCAGCCGCGCAAAGCACCAGCGATCTCAGCGACTCCAGCTGGATGGATTCCGATCTGGTCTCCGATTATGAATCGTATTATGCCGAGAACGCCTATGACGGGGAAACGCTGGCGATCACGGAGAAGGACGGTCAGTATGTCCTTGCCATGAGTCAGGAGGACTGGGACAACATCTCGGATGTGTACCTTGAGGTGTTTCTCGATACCGGAGACGGCTATTTGCATCTGGGCTCAGACAATGTTGCACAATATAACGACGACGGCGACCTCATCGTCAGCTTTGACGACAACACATGGGTCGCGATCGACGGGCATATCGTGAGCTATTTTGCCGAGCAGAGCGATGATCCCGATGTTTCCAGAGGATATGTACCCGCCTATGTCAACGACGAGGAAGCAAAACTCATCCTTATCTGGAATCAGGATGGCGCCAGCGTTGCCGGGTATCAGCGTGTGTATGACACGGGCGTTGCGTCCCGCGGACTTGTCGCACTCGAGGACGGGGATAAAATCGATCTGATCGGAGATTACTACACCTATGATGAAGCGTATGACGACCGATACATCTTCGACAGCTTTGTTGTAGATGGTGCGCCCGCGGTGACGTATGAGGATGTCGGCGATGGGGATTGTCTGGTTTACTATTCGTTGCACGATATCTATCAAAACACCTATTGGACGGAATCGCTGCTGTATTCCGCGCAATGACCAAAGCAATCGAAAAAGTGATCTGACCCAAATATACCTCTGGCCCATGCAAACGAGCGCCCCCTCACTCGCAGAGTTGGGGATATGTTTGATCGAAACCTAGATGATCTAGGCTTAAAAATACCCGCGCGCAAAACGACGAAAAGGGCTTGCCATTTTTGCCCCGATACGATAAAATATCCTTTGCGCGGGGATGTAGCCCAGCTGGTCAGAGCGCTTCGTTCACATCGAAGAGGTCGTGGGTTCGAGCCCCTCCATCCCCACCAAAAACAAAGAGTCCATCTACCGATGGGCTCTTTGTTTTTGCGCTGCATCAAGGGGCTCGAAGCCGCGTTAAGAAAACGCCGCAGTGTCGGCGTTATTAGCGGCCGGGAAGCGCCGCCGAGCGGCTGCGCCGCACGAAGTGCAAGCAGCCCGCAGGCGAAGCGGAGAGCCCCTCCATCCCCACCAAACAAAAAGCCACCCATTCGGGTGGTTTTTTGTTTGGCTTACGTTTAAAGGGGCTCGCAGCCGCATGTATTATTTTTTTCAACATCCCTTTTGTTTGACTCAGATACTTTCATAAGCAACTATCTGCCGAAAGGATTGCTCATTTTGCGACGCTATCATCCGCTTTCCAGATTCTAAGGCCGATCATTATGGATTTGATCCGTTTGCCGCCCGGCAGGTAGTCCACATCATCCTTGTTTATTGCCCCCAAGAAGAAGGTAAAGAACACATATGCAACGATTGCAATCAGAATAATGCTGATGGTCGTGATCCGTGAATATTCGCCGACAGCCATGTGCGGCATAATGAAGTATACGACGAGTCCCATGCATGCTGTCGCCAAGATGGGTTTGATAAAGTCCTGCAGAATTTGAATTTTGATTTTTGCGTATTTGATGACAAAGATCACATCCAGAACAGCCGCAATTGCATAGCAGGCAACGGTTCCATAAGCAGCGCCCTGAATATTGACCGCCGGTATACGAATAATGAAAATGCTGATGAGTATTTTCACGAATATTCCGATAAACAGGTTGATCACCGGCAAATACGTCTTGCCCAGGCCTTGAAGGATACCAGTCATGGTCTGTAAAACGGTTAAAAACAAAACCGCAGCCGACATGATGCGCATCAGGTTTCCAGCTATTAAGAGATCGTCCCCTTTTAGTTTGACAAACAGAAGATGAATAATCGGAGTCGACAGCAGGAACAGGCCGGCCGCACAGGGAAGCCCGATTAACATGGCAAGCTTGAGCCCTATGCCCGCTTTGTTGGAAATACCTTTCAGGTCACCATGCGCCTTGGATCTAGAAATCGCAGGTACAAGGCTGACTGCGAGGGCGAGAGAGAACACTGCCGGCATATTGATGATTGGATTTACATACGCTGTCAGCAGGCTGAATAGCGAGTCAACAATTCGGGAATTCAGTATGATTTGCTGGCCTAACAGTACAACACTTTTCATGCCATTCAGGGTATTCGTAATGATCGTTGCGTCAGCAAGCTGGACGAGCGGCATGGCGCATGATCCAACGATAATGGGTGTAGCTAGAATGATGAGCTTTCTGCCGATGTTTTTCGTCAACTCAGCATGATGTCGGCTCGTTGTTTGCTTTTTAAAGTCCGCTATTCGTGCCCGATAGAGGATGGACAAATAAATAAACGCAAAAACCTCGGAAATGGTAATGCCGAGTACCGCGCCGGCTGCCCCGTATATCTCTCCCTTTCCGATCCATAGCCATGCTAGAAGCAGGCCGGCTATGACCTTGATGACTTGTTCTATGATTTGTGATACGGCTGTCGGCATCATCTGCTGCATGCCCTGGAAATAGCCCCTATAGGCTGAGATGATGGCTACGAAGAACAAGGACGGTGCGATTGCCGCAATTGCCAAACTGGCATCCGGCCTTCCAATTGCAGTCGCAATCGGCCTGCTCAACGAGATCATAAAGATCGACGTGACCAACCCAATGGCAAACATCGCCTTGATTGCCTTGGAAAAAACGGTGTGTGCCGCGCTGTAATCATCGAGTGCAATTCTCTCCGCAACCATTTTGGAAATGGCAACCGGCAATCCTGCGCTGGAGATTGCCAGCAGGAATGTGTATACAGGAAAAGCTGTCGTATAATACGACATACCGTGTTTTCCGACAATGTTGGTCGTGGCAATGGTATAAACGGCTCCAATGATCTTGGAAGCGAATCCCATAGCCCCCAATAGTGCCGCACCTTTTGCAACGCTCTTCTGCGTTCTGTTCATCATCCCTGCATTATACAACATACAAAATACAAAGCAATATGAATATTCCATAGTTGCAATATCATTTTTATAATTGTTGCAATATCATTTTTAGATAAGTTAAAAATCAGCAATACGGTTCGCCGCCGAGCTGCTCTGTTGCGTGCAGCGCAAGCAAACAACAGGCACAGCGGAGACACCGTCGCCTCTATAAAACTCGAACTCTAGGCGGGTAAATATAGAAATAATCCTCTTTTTCTCGGAATATGATATACTGCTTAGGTTGATGTAAAGTATGCAGTCATGCTAACGATACGAGAATTTGCAACACAAGAAAGAGAAACTATGACGTTTAACGAAATGGAACTCATCCCGCCGCTGCTGCAAGCGGTAGAGGATGCGGGTTATACAGAACCCTCGCCGATTCAGGCAGAGGCAATTCCCGTCCTGCTGCGCGGGCAGGACATCATCGGTTGCGCGCAAACAGGCAGCGGCAAGACCGCCGCCTTTGCCCTGCCGATTTTACAGCGGCTGAGTAAGGAGAGAAGCAATCAAATTCGGGCGCTTATCTTGACGCCGACGCGTGAGCTCGCGATACAGATTTACGACACATTTCGCTATTTTGGCAGGCGTCTGCGTCTGCACTCCGGCGTGGTATTCGGCGGAGTCTCGCAAAACCCGCAGGTGGACGCCCTCAGCAGAGGGATCGATGTTTTGATTGCGACGCCCGGACGGCTCAACGATCTAATCAACCAAGGCTATATCCATCTGGACGGCATTGAGATTTTTGTATTGGACGAGGCAGATCGCATGCTCGACATGGGCTTTATCCACGACGTCAAGAAGACCATCAAGCTCCTGCCGACACCGCGCCAGACCATGCTGTTTAGCGCAACCATGCCGTCCGAAATTGAGTCCCTTGCGCAAACGCTGCTGAAAAATCCGGCTATGATCAAGGTTGACCCCGTTACCCGCGCGGTGGAGAGCATCGACCAGTGCGTCTATATGATTGACAAACCGAACAAGCCGCTGCTGCTGGCGCAGTTGTTTCGCACGGAGAACATCAAGAATGCGCTCGTGTTTACCAACACCAAGCACGGGGTGGATCGTGTTGTGCAGAAGTTGACGCAGGAAGGGCTCGTTGCGCGCGCGATTCACGGCGATAAAGCGCAAAACGCACGGCAGGAAGCACTAAAAAGCTTCCGCGACGGACGCGTGCAAATTCTGGTGGCAACGGACATCGCGGCAAGAGGGATCGACATTCCGAAGCTCTCCCACGTCATCAACTACGACCTGCCGGACGTTGCGGAAACCTATATCCACCGCATCGGTCGTACCGGACGTGCGGGCCTTGGCGGAACCGCAATCAGTTTTTGCAATATCGATCATCTGGACAACCTTCGCTCCATCGAAAAGATGACCGGCCTGAAGATTCCCGTGCGGGAGTCGCAATGGCCGATGCAGATATTTGAAAAGACAGTCAAGCAGCCAAGACCGCCGCGGAGAGATAAGCAGGCAGCGCCTGGCAAACGCTTTTCCGGCCCTGCAAAACCAAAGCAGAAAAAGCCGGAGCGATAAGGCGTTTCTTTCTCACAAGAATTTTACGGCAGATGATTCATCTGCGCAAAAGACACCCGGATCATTTCGCTTTCGTATAGCGAAACCGCACAATAAAAAAAGCTTGCTGTCCAGTGAAACGGGCAACAAGCTTTTTTAAATACGTTAAACTGACTAAAAGCGCTGGCTCGGGTTCTTTACCGGATCTTCTGCTGACCGCTCGCCGCGTAGATTTCGTACCACTCGTGATGCGCGAGCTTCACATCCAACGCTTGAATCGCATGGTCAAGCCGTGCGAGCTTATTCGTGCCGGTGATAGGCGCGGCACCAACGGGGTGATAAAGAATCCAGGCGTACACAATGACAGAGGGGTCAACCCCGTGACGACCCGCGATTTCACCAATTTTCTTCATCGCGTTGACGCATGCGGCATCGTCGCTGAACAGTCTGCCACCCGCAAGCGGCGACCAGATCATCGGGTGAATCTTTTCCACCGTAAGCTGGTCCATCATGCCGTTGTTAAAGTGCTCAAAGCAAACGGGGTTCCACTCGATCTGGTTGGTGACGAGTGCGCCGTCCATCGCCTGATTGAGGGCGTTGAACTTGTAGGGATCAAAATTCGAAACGCCGACCTCACGTACCAAGCCATCTTTCTTGAGCTGCTTGAGTGCGCGCGCCGTCTCCCAAACATCCAGGCAGGGGTCTTCGCGATGAATCAAATAAAGATCCAGCGAGTCCGTGTTCAAGCGCTTAAGGCTCTCTTTGCAGGACTGCATTACGCGCTCATACGACGTATTGTAATACCCGAAGGGTTTGCCGTTGATCGTCTCAACAAAGATGCCGGTCTTGGACACAAGCTCAATGCGCTTGCGGATGGTCGGGTCCTTTTTGAACGCCTCGCCCATCAAGGTTTCACAAACCGTTCCGCCATAGATCTCAGCCGTGTCAAATGTGGTAACGCCGCGGTCGATGCAGGCATTCATAAAGTCCGCAAGCTCCTTGGCGGAGAAATTCCAGCCATCCAGGCGCCAGAACCCCTGTACAATTGCCGAAATGGAAAGTGCATCACTAAGCCGATATCGTTTCATGAAAGGCTCCTTCAAACTAGTTTATTGCTTCCTGTTATTATTCGTTTTCGTTCTCTATTATTGGGCATTCTTCCGCATATCTAGAGCGACTGCGCTGCAGATGATAATACCCTTGATGATGAGCTGCCAGTTGGGATTGACGCCAATAAAGGCGAGGCCGTAGCTGATGATTGTGAAGATAATCACGCCGATGATCACGCCTGGCACGGTACCGATGCCGCCGCTAAGCGACACGCCGCCAACCACGCAGGAGGAGATTGCATCAAACTCGTAAGAGAATCCATAGGCACTATTCGCGCCGCCAGTCCTCGCAACCTCCAGCACGCCTGCAAAACCAACGAGCAAGCTCTCTATCACAAACGCCGAGATGATAATAAAGGTGATGTTGACACCGGAAACTTTGGCTGCGTCCTTGTTTCCGCCAACGATGTAAAGATGTTTTCCATAGACCGTTCGGTTGAGCACAAACCACACGATGATTGCGATAATCAGCGCGATATAGACCAGCAGGCTGATGCCAAACACCTTGTAGCTGCTGAGGATGGTCAAGGATTCTTTGATGCCGCCGATGGGCTGGGAGCGATTGGGTTCCTGCGCAAAATACAGGCAGTTGATGCCGTAGACGATGGTGGACATACCGAATGTTGCAATAAACGGCGCCATATTGAGCTTTGCAATCATCCATCCGTTGATCATGCCAACCAAAGCAACAACAAAAAGCGCGATGAGAATTGGCAGAATAACGGGGATATCCGGCAGGTTGGGATAAAACCGTCCGGCATAGGTGAGCGTCTGCGTCATGCTCGCAACGATGACCGCGGCGAGACCGACCTGTCTGCCGCCGGCAAGGTCCGTGCCGCCGAGCAGCAGCGGAAAGAGCAGGCCAAGCGCTACAATAAGCTTAATAGACGACTGCGTTAAGATATCCTTCAGCACGCGCCACTGTAGAAAGGCCGGTTCGATGACGATGATCACACCGATCATGGCAATCATCGCCAAAATCAGCGCCTTATCAATCAGAATCTTCTTAACTCTAGGCCAGGTAATTGACTTTGTATTCATAATCTTAGTCTCCATTGCTGCAAGTCTTGGATGAAAACTCGGTTGCATATTGCATGACATCCACCTGTGTGGTATTGACATTATCCAAAATGGTCGTAAGTCGCCCTTCGCACATGACCATAATCCGGTCGGACATACCGAGCAGTTCCGGCATCTCAGATGAAACCATGATGATTGCATGCCCCTGCGCGGTCAAATCGCGCATGATGCGATAGATTTCGTATTTTGCTCCGACATCCACGCCACGCGTCGGTTCATCCAGTATGAGTATGTTGCAGCGCCTGAGCAGCCAGCGACCGACCAGTACCTTCTGCTGATTGCCGCCGGAAAGGTTCCGAATCAGCATTTTCGTGCTCGCCATGCGAACGTCGAGTCGTTTACAAACCTCTTCCACCGGCGCATCCAGCTTCTTGGGACGGAAGATGCCCGCTCTGCCAACCAGCGAGCGATATGCAGCCGCGAGCGCATTTTCCTTGACAGAAAGCATGGGAATGATGCCAGTTGCGCGGCGTTCCTCGGTTAGGAGCGCAAAGCCGTTTGAAATTGCCTCACGCGGGGTACGGTTATGAATCACCCTGCCATTGAGCTCCATTGTTCCGCCGGAGAGCTTACGCAGGCCGAAGATCGATTCAACCAGCTCCGTCCTCTGCGCGCCAACCAACCCGCCCAGGCCCAATACTTCGCCCTTTTTTAATTGGAAGCTTACATCACGAAACGAGCGTGGATTTGCGCTGGAAAGATGGGAAACGTCCAGCAATATCTCTTCCCCGCGCGTGTGTTCGCGCGGCGGAAAACGTTCCTGCATATCACGTCCGACCATTTGGCTGATCAGTTGGTCGATGGTGATATCTCCGATTTCCCATGTGCCGATATATTGACCATCCCGCATGACAGTAATTTCATCCGCAATGGTGAAAATCTCCTCCAGACGATGCGAAATATAAATAATCGATCGTCCTTCCGCCTTTAGCCTTCGGATAATCTTAAACAAATGCTCTGTCTCTGCAACCGTCAGGGAGGAAGTCGGTTCATCCATGATGATGACACGCGCATCATAAGAGACCGCCTTTGCGATTTCAATCGCCTGCAATTGCGAAACAGAGAGATCCTTTGCCAGTGTTTTGGGCGCGATATCAAACTCCAGATCACGGATGAGTTTCTCCGTTTTTTGATACATTGCCGCTTCGTTTACAAAGATTCCTTTTGTCTCAAAGCGACCAACCCAGATATTATCAATAACGTTGCGGTGCGGCACGGGAATGAGCTCCTGATGGATCATGGAGATTCCCTGCTTGAGCGCGTCGTTTGTATTCTTAATTGTGACGGTCTCACCGTCGAGCTGTATGCTACCGCTATCCGGCTGATAGATGCCGAACAGGCATTTCATCAGCGTTGATTTTCCTGCGCCGTTCTCGCCAATCAGCGCGTGAACGGAACCGGGCTTCACCCGGAGTTGGACATTGTCCAGCGCTTTAACGCCGGGAAATGTCTTGGTCATGTGTTCAACCAATAAGCGATCGTGTTCCAAAGCCATACCTCCAAGGCCGGGACGGCCTTTCCCGCTCAATATGGAGCGCTTGCTGTGCGCCGCGTCCCATACCGGGCGCGGCGCACAGCCATTGATTAGGGGTGATTCTATACTGCTAATCTTAAGACACGCTGAGCATGACTTCAAGAACTGCATCGAGGTTGGTGCTGTCTACGATCTGGTACGGAATCCAGACATACTTGCCATCCACTTTGCAGGGTACGCCAACCACATCTTCGGTGACCGCGGTGCCGGCGACAGCTGCCTTGAGAACGTTGATAACCGCGATGGACTGGTTGGTGCGGTCGTTGAGCACGGTGCCGAGCAGGGAGCCATCCTTCATTGCCTGAAGGGCTTCCACGGTTGCGTCGATACCGACGATCGGCATGAACTTCGCGGGATCGCCGCTGTTGTAGCCGTTGTTCAGCGCGGCCTGGACTGCGCCCATCGCCATACCGTCGTTGTTGCAGAGGACGCCTTCGATTCCATCAATACCGTACGCAGTGATCCACGCATTCATCTTATCCAGCGCCTGGCCCTTGTCCCAGTTTGCGGTATCCATTGCAACGATTTCATAATCGATGCCCTGTGCCTTGAGGGTATCTTCATAGGCGGCGGTGCGAAGGATCACGTCGTTGTTGCCAATTTCGCCCTGGAGAATAGCGAGCTGCAGTTTGCCGTCGCCGTTCTTATCCGCAATGGTCTTGTTGGCATTCCAGTAGTTGATGAGGGCCTGCGCGCACATTGCGCCGGACTCGGACGCTTCCGCGCCGACATACCAGGCTTTGTCATAGGCGTTCATCGTATCTTCGGTGGGCATCATGTTGAAGAAGACAACGGGGACGGACTCATCTTTGCACTTGAGCATGAGGGAATTGGTGCTCTCCGTGTCGGGCGCGCAGATGGCGACCGCATCGGTGCCCTTTGTCAGGGCTGCTTCGAGCTTGTTGGTTGTCTTGGTGACGTCGTTTTCGCCGTCCTGCATGTCCAGCGCGATGCCGGTCATCTTGTCGGCTTCGGCCTGCATGATGATACGGAAGCCGCTCTGATACTGGTCGTCAAATGCGCGCCAGATTACCGTTGCGTTCACGGAAGTATCCGCCGGGGCTGCGGATTCGGTTGCTGCAGCGTCGGTTGCCGCGGCTTCGGTTGCCTCGGCAGGAGCGGGCGTGCTCGCGCTGGTGCAGGCGAACATGGAGACTGCGAGAGCTGCGATGAGGAGGATTGCTACGATTTTTTTCATCTTTCTTCTCCTTTTACTTTTTCCTGTTTAGTCGGGCTTTTTTATATACAAACGCATTCCTGCGCCTGTTATCGCCGATCTACTATTATTTCACAAAGCGGAATTCATTCATTTTGCCTTTGATAAATTCCTTCATCGCGTCCTTGACCTTCGGGTAGATGGCCGTGTTGTACTTAAACCCGGGCGCTGTGGAAAGCTCTGTGTAGGTCTTGATCATCGTGGTGAGTACGTCCGTTGCGACGTTGATCTTGCGCACGCCATTACGGATGGTTTCCTGCACCTGGTCAACCGGCGTGCCGGAGCCACCGTGGAGCACCAGCGGCACGTTCACAACGGCTTTGATTGCTTTCAAGCGCTCAATGTTGAGGTTCGGCGCGGCAATATAGGCACCGTGCTGCGTTCCAATGCTGGCAGCGAGGCAATCCACACCAGTGCGGCGGACAAACTCTTCCGCTTCTTTGGGATCGGTCTGCGCGCCTTCCGGTCCTTTGACGATCAGCTTGCCCTCTTCGCCGACAAGCTTGCCGAGTTCGCCTTCTACTGAGATTCCGAGGGGGTGCGCATAATCCACAACCTTCTTGGTCAGGGCAACGTTTTCTTCAAATGGCAGGGACGAACCATCGATCATGACAGAGGAGTACCCGGCGTTAATCGCCTGGACGCACTCTTCGTAGGTGTTGCAGTGATCAAGGTGCAGTACGACCGGTACTGTCGAATTTGCGGCGGCACGCTTGACCGTTTCAACCGTTCCGGCGAAACCACCCATCAGGTCGCAGCAGTCGGTTCCGGTGATAAAAATGACGGGGACGTTGAGTTCCGAGCCAGCCTCGATTGCGGCTAGGGCAGAATCGTACGACACGGTTACAAATGCGCCATAGGCGATTCCCTTTTCTTCAGCCAGTGCGAGGATCGGTTTCATGGATGCGAAGTTCATTGGAGTTCCTTCTTTCTATTGCTTTACTGTTATTTGGAAAAAATAGAAATCTATAATTGAATTAATATTGTTAACTGATTGTTTTCGAGCGAT
>JAEWYV010000145.1 GCA_023458615.1 Bacillota bacterium | reverse complement strand
CATGCCTGCGAATGCGGACAATTTGGTCACGGTCTGCGTAATATCGATCCAGCGCGGCGCTCATCGTCTCCGCGGAATCAACATGATGATACATGCCGCGCGGTTGAATCGGCAGGGCGGCGACTGGTGCACCCTCCGCGTCAAATGCGACACAGGGTGCATAGCAGCCATTCTTCATGGACTGCATAAGCGCATGCAGCGCGGTGCTTGTATCCGCAACGGAAAGCAGGGTGGAGGCAGTTTGCTTGGAGACGCCGTCAAACGCCGCCGTCATCGCACGGGTCGGGTCGGGAGACTGCAATACTTTGCCGTATTCTTCGATGGCAGCTGCAAACGGATCGAGTTTGCTTTGTGTTGGGATGGCTTCATATGGAAATCCCGGAAGAAGAATCCTCGCACCGTCATTTCCGGCGGAGACGCGGCGTAGACAGTCCACGATGGCACCGCTCGGTTCGAGTAGGACCAGGTTTGCGTGCTTTCCCGTGAGTTCAATGATCAATCGCAGGGAGATCTCATCGAAGAGTTCGTTACGGGCTAAAATGATAATTTCGCAGACGCGGTCCGCGCCAAGTTGACGAATGGAGCAGATGCGCCCACCGATCAGACGGCGGCGCAGCAGCATGCAAAACGCGGGCGCATTCATAGGGTTGTCATAGGCACGGTTGGTTAGCTGAATGCGTCCGTTCTCGGGATGGATGCTGACTAGCAGCTTTTGATTGCCGTTATTTGACCGAACAGCAAAGAGCAGCAAGTCCTTTTCAGGTTGCTGCACCTTGTCAATCTTGCCGCCGATGAGCGGCTGTAATTCAAATAGGACTGCGCTAAGCGCAATTCCGTCCATTGCCATGGTGGTGTGATTACTCCGTTTCCTTCATGCGGTCGAGAATCAGTCGATATCCGCCTGCACCGTATTCCAAGCAGCGGTTGACACGGCTGATTGTCGCGGTTGAGGCGTTAAATCGATGGCTGATGTCCTGATAGGTAACGTCCGCGTCGAGCTGGCGCGCAACCTGCCAGCGCTGCGCCATTGCCTGCAACTCGTTGATGGTACACATATCTTCAAAAAATCGATAGCATTCTGTGAGATCGCGGAGGGACAAAATCGCCTGAAATACATCGTCGAGCTCAGGGCTTTTCAGCCTGGATTCATAGGTATCCATACAGAATGCGCCTTTCGAATAAAAGATAGAGGTGATGCGTTTGATATTCATCATTCTAAACGCTTTCACACTGGAAAGCAAGAAAAAAGGACATACCCGAAAGGTATGCCCAAAGCTGAAAACCGAACAGGGATTTACTGCGCAGCGGCGCGTTTCTTAGCCAGCTGTGCTTTTTTGCGGGCGGCAGCATTTTTGTGGATCATGCCCTTTGCGGCAGCATGATCAACCGTGCTGACGGCCGTCAAATACGCTTTATCAGATGCGGCGGCATCTCCGGCTTGCAGTGCTTCATCAAAACGGCGGATGGTGGTCTTCATCTCAGACTTAGCCGCACGATTGTTCATGGTCTGCTTCTCGGTGATCTTTACGCGCTTCATGGCGGATTTGATATTTGCCAAAACAATTCACCCCCTGTATCAGTCTCTCATTTCACTCGAACAGAAGTCAGTTTAGCATACCGTGTATCAGAATGCAAGCAAAATATTGCATATTTGCACAATCCGTTGCAAGGAAAACGGGGAATTCATTCTCTACGTTCATACATATTATAATACGCCATTCGTGACATAGTTCCAAATATTCAGAAGGATTTAGGGGACATTTCACATTTTCGTTGCATTTTCAAAGTTGACGCATGCGCCTTTCGTGGTATAATAATTTTCGTGATTAGCACTCGACAAAAAAGAGTGCTAACAAATAGAAATGCAATTCAAACATAGGAGGCGTTACTCGTATGAAACTCAAACCTTTGGCTGATCGCGTAGTCGTGCTCAGCATTGAGAGCGAAGAGGTTGTTAAGGGCGGAATCGTTCTGCCAACGGCTGCAAAGGAAAAACCGCAGATGGCACAGGTTGTCGAGGTTGGCCCCGGCGGCATGGTGGACGGCAAAGAGGTCGTCATGTATGTCAAACCCGGTGATAAGGTGATCTGCTCCAAGTATGCGGGCACCGAAGTCAAACTGGACGACAAAGAATATCTCATCGTCCGCCAGAGCGACATTCTCGCGGTTGTGGAATAAGAAGGAGGCAAACTCACCATGGCAAAACAGCTCAAGTATAGTGAAGAAGCGCGCAGAGCGCTCCAGGCCGGTCTGGATAAGCTGGCCAATACCGTAAAAATTACCCTTGGACCCAAGGGCCGCAACGTGGTTCTGGACAAGAAATATGGCGCACCGCTGATCACCAACGACGGCGTCACCATCGCCAAGGAAATCGAACTGGACGACCCATTTGAAAACATGGGCGCGCAGCTCGTCAAGGAAGTCGCCACCAAGACCAACGACGTTGCGGGCGACGGCACCACCACGGCGACCCTGCTCGCTCAGGCAATCGTACGTGAGGGCATGAAGAATGTTGCCGCAGGCGCAAACCCGATGGTTGTTCGCCGCGGTATTGAAGCCGCCGTCGCGGAAGCCGTTGATGGTCTTAAGGACCTGAGCAAGCCCGTCGGCAGCAAGAACGCCATCGCGCAGGTCGCCTCGATTTCCGCAGGCGACGAAACCGTTGGCAAGCTCATCTCGGACGCGATGGAGAAGGTCGGCAACGACGGCGTTATCACCGTGGAAGAGAGCAAGACGATGAAGACCGAGCTCAACATTGTAGAAGGTATGCAGTTTGATCGTGGTTACGCCTCCGCGTACATGGTAACCGATACCGAAAAGATGGAGGGCATTCTCGATAATCCCTACATTTTGATCACCGACAAAAAGGTGAGCAACATTCAGGAGATCCTGCCGATTCTCCAGCAGATTGCCCAGCAGAGCAAATCCCTGCTGATCATCGCGGAGGATGTGGAAGGCGAAGCGCTCACCACGCTTGTGCTCAACAAACTGCGCGGCACGTTTAACTGTATCGCGGTCAAGGCTCCTGGTTTTGGCGATCGCAGAAAGGCCATGCTGCAGGATATCGCGGCCCTCACTGGCGGCGAAGTCATTTCCTCCGAAATCGGCCTCGACCTCAAGGAGACCCAGCTCAGCCAGCTCGGTACCGCCCGTCAGGTCAAAGTGGATAAGGACAACACCATCATCGTGGAAGGCGCTGGCGATCCCGAGGCGATCAAGGCTCGCGTTGCCGCCATCAAGGTGCAGATTGCCGAAACCACCTCGGATTATGACAAAGAGAAGCTCCAGGAGCGTCTCGCCAAGCTCGCAGGCGGCGTAGCAGTCATCGCAGTTGGCGCAGCGACCGAGATCGAGATGAAGGAGTTCAAACTCCGTATCGAAGACGCACTCTCCGCAACCCGCGCGGCTGTGGAAGAGGGCATCGTCCCCGGCGGCGGCGTGGCTCTGCTGAATGTTGCAGACCGCGTGAAGAAGCTGGCAGAGAGCTCCACCGGCGACTTCAAGACCGGTGTCAACATCATCCTCCGCGCGCTGGAAGAACCGCTTCGCCAGATTTCGATCAACGCGGGCGTGGACGGCGCAGTCGTGGTAGAGAATGTCCGCCGCGCGAACAAGCCCGGCTATGGCTACAACGCCGCGAACGACACCTATGTCATGCTGGCGGATGAAGGCATCATCGATCCGACGAAGGTCACCCGCAGCGCGCTGCAGAA
>JAEWYV010000144.1 GCA_023458615.1 Bacillota bacterium | reverse complement strand
GTCGAGTACGATGACGATAGCGCGCTTTTTGTCTGTATTGCTCATCATTTTCACCTCATATTGATCATTTGCTGTATTGCATTTTTGTTTCTTCCGGTTGATAGGATTGCATATTACAATGGAGCTTCATCTCGTAATATAAGTGTATTCAAATTAAGTTGGTTAGTCAATCGAACAGCGTGACTCGATCACGGTTTCCGTTGCGCGATGGTGAATCTTTTTCAGCAAGAGCGAATGCTTGATAAGGAAAACCGCGCTTACTGGCGCGGTATCGTTTAGGATCGTCTAACATAGGTTAGCGCGCGCTGCGCCATCATTGCAACAAATTCTAGATTGCTTGGCTTGCCCTTATAGTCCTGCATGGTATAGCCAAAGTATTCCCGAATTGTCTCCACGCTCCCACGCGTCCAAGCAATTTCAATTGCGTTTCGCATGGCATGTTCCACCAGCGGCGGACGCGTGTTGTAGATCTTTGCTACAGTCGGATAGATATCGTTTGTAATGCTGACATCCACGGGTGATTCACTCAGCGCGTAAATACGAATTGCATCCCGAAGGTAATAGTACCCCTTGAGATGCGCTGGAACGCCGATGGCGCGGATGCCTGCAGCAATTTGACTCTCAAGGATATCCACCACCTCATCCGCCTTTTCGGTTTCGCGCTCAAATAGGCGCATAAACTCCAACACGCGAAGTTGAACGAGGTCGTATCGAAGCGGTTTGGTAAAGCAGTAAATCACGCGATCCTTAATGATTTGCAAGAGCCGATCGTCCGCCAATGCAGTCGTAACAAAAACAAGCGGACGGCGATCCTCGCTGAGCTTTCCGATGAAGTCCAGTACACAGATTCCGTCCAGATCATGCAAAAACAAATCTAATATCAACAGATTGACATCGCGCGCGAAGATGGTATCGATTGCATCCCGTCCTGTATAAACACTCGGCAGCAGGCGAATTTCCTCCAGAGGTTGAAAAACCGCCTCTATCCCCTTTGCATCCGCAACATTATTGCTCGCAACCAATAGATTTCTCTTCATCAGGTCTCGTCCTCCACAGCACGCCGGATTTCCCGCCAACTCCGCTGGATTCTGCGCGCTGCTTGCCGAATCGATTCATTCTACAAAATAGAACAAATTCGCCGCTGTTTCTATGACAGATTCGACATTTTATACCGTTTATCCGCTAAAAGATGCGTGTCATTGCTTCGTTTGCCGCGTCAATCAGCCGCTGTGCGTGTTCCAGCGCAACGGCATCCGCCTCTGAGCTGCCCATAATGCGGGCTATTTCCTTCGCGCGTTGGTGTTCTTCCAGCCGTACTGCGTTGGAGCGCGTATGCTCCCCGGTCTCTACCTTATAAACCAGATATTGCTGATTTGCGTAGGCGGCAATCTGCGGCAGGTGTGTGATGCAGAGCACCTGATGATTCTTTGCAATCTGGCGCATCTTAACGGCAACCGCAGTGCCAATCTGTCCGCTGATGCCGCTGTCGATTTCATCGAATACCATTGTTGGAATCCCGTCCAGATCCGCAAGTACCGATTTAAATGAGAGCATAATGCGCGAAAGTTCGCCGCCCGAGGCAACCTTGCTCAGCGGTTTCACCGGTTCTCCGCGGTTGGTAGAGAGTAGGAATTCAACGCTATCGATCCCGCTTGCCGAAGGGATTTCGCCAGGGAGTATTTCAAAATTTGCGGAAAACGCCGCGTGTGGCATGCCTAGATCGCCCAATTCCGGCAGCAACCTCGCACTCAGTCGCTCGGATGCGGCCTTTCGCAGTGCGGAGAGCTCCGCACTCAACGCGTCATAGCTGCGTTTTGCTGCGGCGTATTCTGCGGAAAGCTGCTCACGCCGCTCATCTGCGTTGGCGATGAGTTCCAGCTCTTCCTGCCCCTTGGTTCGATAGGTCAATATCTCCGCGATGTTCGCGCCATATTTTCTCTTTAGTGTTGCGATTAACTCCAGACGCGATTCGATTTCGTCCAGCATATCCGGCTCAAAACTAAAATCGGCTTTATAATCTCGCAGGGTATAGCTTGCATCCTCCAGATCGTAATACAGTGCATGCAATTTCTCTGAGAGCTGCTGATATTCCCCGCGGAACCGCGCTATGCCGTCCAGCATATGTAGCGTAACGCTAAATGCGCCCAACGCTCCACCGTTTTCGCCGTCGTCACCGCTGAGCGAAACAGCAGCGCCTTCAAGTCCTTCCATAACGACCTGCGCGTTTTGCAGCAGTCCGCGCTGCTCCTCCAGTTGTTCCTCTTCACCATCGGTGAGGTTCGCCGCGTCGATTTCCTTGATTTGGTAGGTGAGCAGGTCGATTCTTCTCTCGCGCTCCTGCTCATTAAACTGCGCAGCGGAGAGCAGCCGCTTTGCTTCTGCCGCCTTGTGATAGGCCTCTGCAACGCGCGCTTTTACCTCCAGTGCCTCTTTCCCGGCAAAACGATCCAGCAACAGGATATGCTTTTTTTCATCCAGCAGAGACTGATGCGCATGCTGACCGTGGATATCGACCAGAGCATCTCCGATAACCTTGAGCGCGTTGGTATTGATCAGTGTTCCGTTGGCGCGACAGATATTCTTTCCACTCTGCGAAAACTCACGATAGAGCGTAAGTTCGCCATCCTCGCAGGAAATCTCCTGCTCTTGCAAAGCATCATAAACCGGTTCGCCCTGCACGAGTAAAAACGTTGCTTCAACGCTTGCTTTTTCCTCGCCGGATTTGATGAGTTCACGGCTCGCGCGCTCGCCCAATACGAAATTGAGCGCTTCAATAATAATGGATTTTCCTGCGCCGGTTTCACCCGTCAGCACGGAAAACCCACCAAAGAATTCCATGTGTTGCTGATCAATCAGCGCTATATTACGAATCGATAACTGTTTGAGCAAAGATGACGCCCTCCTGTTTTTGAGCATCTTCCGTCATAAAAAGCTTGCAAAGCAAAATCTTGGCGTTTTTGCGCTCGTTTGCAGAGCCTCATGTTCGAGGCTTTTGCGAAACGAAAGGAGCATGAAAGAAATGCTATTTGAGCATTTTCTGGAATTTCTTGATGATGTCGCCAACGCTCTTCGCGTCCCGTACGGCGATAAAAATCGTATTGTCGCCCGCAATAGAGCCGAGGATATCCGGCCACTTGAGCGTGTCTACCGCTTCAGCCGCGGCATTTGCGCTGCCCGCGATTGTTTTGATGACAATCAGGTTGCCCGCGCTCGTAACCGACAGCACACAGTTGCTGAACATCCGGATAAAGCGTTCCTGAAGATCGGCCTCCGCCTTCTCTACGGTCGCATAGCGATAGCGTCCCTCCGGCGTAAGCACCTTAATCAAACGCAGTTCCTTGATGTCTCTCGAAACGGTTGCCTGCGTCACGGAGAAACCATGATCGCGCAGCTTTCCGGCGAGTTCCTCCTGCGTCTCGACATTTTCGGACGCAATGAGTTTGGAAATCATATCATGTCGTTTTGCTTTCATGTTTCAATCCCCAATAGATAGTATGATGATAAGAGTGCAGGTCTTGTGACGCGAGCGCTCCCCTCTTTGAAAGAAAAGAGAGAGCCGATTGTTTATTGTTCCGCTGCGATCGTTTTCGCAGTGTAGCAACCGTTAGGAAGTGGTAAGTCGATCAGGTCAGTTTTTGACGGATGAGTTCGAATACGTTCTGTTCTTGAAAACGTATAAACTTGACGCGGCGATCCGACTGCGTGATGACGATGCGGTCGTCCGCACTCACGCGTCTGAGTTTGATGCCATCTCCCGCGACAAAACCTTCACCATTGACGTGAAAGGTCCAGATTGTTTCCGGCGCGCTTACGATCGGCCGAATGTGGAGCGTATGTGAGCATACCGCGGTGATGATGATGGAATCCAGATTTTGCGTAACCACAGGCCCGCCTGCGGAAAGATTGTAAGCCGTAGACCCCGTTGGCGTAGAGGCGATGATCCCGTCGCTGAACACCGACCCCACCGACTGCCCGTCGCAAAAAATATCCACCTGAATCGTGCCGGAGAAGGACTGCTTCGAGATCAGAATGTCATTGAGACAGCTGGCGTACGGTTCGCCGTTGACACTGCAAAGCAGAGTCATGCGTTCTTCCACCCGATACGCTCCACGCTGTATTTTTGCGATTGCTTCTGAAAATTCGTTGAGCGCAATCTCACTCAAAAATCCGATTCTCCCGAGGTTGACGCCAAGCATCGGAATGCCACGCTCCGCCGAGACGGAAGCAAACCGAAGAAGGGTTCCATCCCCGCCAATTACGACCAATAGGTTTGGTATCGGCTCTTCCAAACGAAGAGCTTCTACGCTATCCAGCGCAACCACCTCTTCGCCCAGCGCGGACGCCTGCTCCATCAGGTGAAGACGAAATTCGGCAATGCCTTCCTTTTCCAGATTGCCAGCAAAGCCGATTTTCATCGTTTTCGCTCCAAAAAATGTAATATGCTCATATTATACGGCCTCATTTATAAAAATACAAGAGAAATTATGAATATGTATGCTTTATATGCAAGCTTCGTGCGCATCCCGAACCGTTGAAACGGCTTTGTTATGGTCTATTTCTGTTGCGTCGTGATTTGTTTGTATGCATTTTTGCAGATGGATCAAAAACTCGATGTTCCCCTTCGGGCCGCGTATGGGTGAATATGACAATCCGCTTACACAAAATCCTGCGTCCCGGGCAACCGTCAGTATGCGATCGATCACTTCTATATGCGTCGTTTCTTCCGAGACAACGCCGTGCTTGCCAACCTTGTTTTTCCCAGCCTCAAATTGCGGTTTAATGAGCGCCGC